>JAGBYV010000213.1 GCA_017628595.1 Alistipes sp. | reverse complement strand
GAAACTTAACATCGGTCTTTTCGGTTTTGGTACCGTAGGTCGTGGCTTGTACGATGTATTGAAGCGTATAGGTTCGAAAAATGTAGAGATTAAGCGAGTATGCGTACGCGATTTGACGAAGGATCGTGGCGTAGATGTCGAGTTTACCGATAAGGCTGACGATATTTTCAATGATCCCACGATTAACTTCATCGTGGAGCTTATCGATGATGCCGATGCTGCATACGATATCGTCAAGCGCGCCCTGAAGATGGAGCTTCCCGTTGTGTCGGGCAATAAGAAGATGCTGGCACACCACATCGAGGAGCTTATCGAGTTGCAGGCACGCTACAATGTGGCTCTTCTGTACGATGCTTCGGCGTGTGGTAGTATCCCCGTTATCCGTAACCTTGAGGAGTATTACGATAATGACCTTCTGACCTCGGTGAAGGGTATCCTGAACGGTTCGTCAAACTTCATCCTCTCGAAGATCTTTAACGAGAAGATGTCGTATGCCGATGCCTTGAAGCTGGCACAGGATCTGGGCTTTGCTGAGAGCAACCCCACACTCGATATTGATGGCTGGGACTCACTCTTTAAGCTAATTATCATTACAATCCACGCATTTGGTCTTTATGTTCCACCGCAGGATATCTTCACATTCGGTATCTCTAATATGAACGACGACGATATTCGCTTTGCTAACGAGAAGGAGCGTCGCTTTAAACTGGTGGCACACGTTGAGAAGTTTGATAATAAGCTCATTATGAGCGTTATGCCTCAGCTTATCTCACGCAATAAGTATATCTACAGCGTCGAGGATGAGTTCAACGGCGTGGTTATCAAGGGTCTGTTCTACGACAAGCAGTTTATGTTCGGTCGTGGTGCGGGTGCCTATCCTACAGGTTCGGCCGTATTGAGCGATATCACGGCTTGTCTGTACGACTATAAGTACGAGTACAAGAAGCGTAACGATTCTCAGCTGCCCCGCTATACTACCGACCACTCGTTCCGCGTATATTACCGCTACCTGGATTATGCCGACCTCGACCTTATCAAGTTCGAGAGTGTGAGTGAAAACTACATTTCGGATGACTTCAAGTATGTTGTCGGCAAGGTGTCGTTGCGCGAGTTGCATAAGGTTCAGGATGAGCTGCGTCGTCGCAATGTCTTCATTGCGGCCTACCCTAACGACTAACCATCAACAACAATATTATGAAACTTTGTAGATTGCTGCTTGCGCTTGCTGTGGTGAGTGCAGTGGCTTGTGCACCCGAGCAGGGTGTTGTGATAAAGAAGAAGGGCAACGGCTTCGAGCTTCGCATTGATGGTGAGCCTACATTTATCAATGGTGTGGGCGGAACCAATCGCCTCGATGTGGCTGCAGCTGCGAGTGCCAATGCCTGCCGTACATGGGGCGGAAACATCGAGAGCGTGAAGCGTACGTCGGCCTTGGCGGCTGAGCACGGTATGCGTGTGATGCAGGGTATTTCGCTGCCCAAGGATGGCGAAAAGTATCTCGACGAGGAGTGGAAGGCACAGACTCTGGCTTCGTGCCGTGAGCTTGCCACTACGTTCAAGGATGATCCCAACATCTTCTGCTGGGGTATTGGTAACGAGGTGCAGCTCAGTGGTGCCAATGGCTCGGCGGTATGGAGTTTTATTGAGGAGCTGGCTGTAGCTATCAAGGAGATTGCGCCGCGTCAGCTGGTGTCGACAGTCATTTCGCACGACAAGAGTGCCCTTGACTCTATTGCCCGCTATGCCCCTTCGCTCGATATTATCGGTATTAATAGCTATGGCCCGATACTCGAGGTGAATGATATGGTCGCTTCGTCGGACTGGAAAGGCCCATATATGATTACCGAGTGGGGCCCTACCGGCTGGTGGGAGACTGATAAAACCACGTGGGAGGCTTCGATCGAGCAGACCAGCGAGGAGAAACGTCAGGTGTACGAAAGCCGCTATAATGGTGCTGTTTTGGGCGATGAGCGTTGTCTGGGTTCGTTTGTTTTCCTGTGGGGACAGAAGGAGGAGCGCACGCCTACATGGTTCAGTATGTTCGTAGAGAGCAAGGTGGAAGGCCTGCCCCTAAGTGGTGAGAAGACACCCATGGTGGAGGCTATGCAGCGCGTATGGAGCGGTAAGGAGCCCGATCAGACTGCGCCTGTGGTTACAGGTATCAAGGTCGAGGGCAAGAAGCCCGTGGAGAGTCCTACGGTAGATAGTGGCAAGACCTTTAAGGTAGAGGTGGCGGCATCGGATCGTGAGGGCGACAAGATGACCTTCATCTGGGAAGTGTTGCATGAGGCTACCGTGTTAGGCTTTGGTGGGTCGTATGAGCCGCGCCCCGAGCGCTATGGCGAGGTCTTCACCACATCGGAGCCTGTGGCCGAGATAAAGATTGACCAGGCTGGTAACTATCGTGTCTACGCTTATGTTGCCGATGGTACGGGATATGTTTCGACTGTTAATTCTCCCGTTCAGGTGAAATAGAAACACAGAAAATAAAAAAGCGTCACTCCGTGTGGGGTGACGCTTTTTTTTGTATGTAAGTAGATTACTTCTTGAGCAAATACTTAATGAAGAGGTAACCACCAACGATCTGCAACAACATGCCGGGAATGCCCAAACGGAAGTCCTGCAATGCAGCCATTGCGCTACCAGTCCAAGCCCACTCGAACATACCACCTACAGCCTGATAAGCCAAAACAACGGCAGCCATCAGCGACAAAGTTACCTTGCGAGAGTGTGATGCAACATAGCCAGCTGTTACAGCCAGGATGGTTGACTTAGCCAGGATGGGAACCAATACAGCAGCTGCGGGCATGCCGAAGAGCAGATGGTTGATAACGGGTGAGAGCACTGCGGTCAAAAGACCAACCTTCCAGCCATACTTATACGCACCGATAAGGGTGAAGAAGTAGATAGGCAGGAGAATCATACCGCCCTGGGGTACAAGGTGGCAAATCTGCGGCAGAGCGATATTGCCCAAAATAAAGAGAGCCGCTGTAATGTAGGTCTTTGCCTCGTTATAGTTCAACGAGTAGAGTTTAATGCTTGATGTCTGCATAATATTAATTTTTAGTTGTTAATTATTCTCATATCTTTTCTCAACTACGGGCCAGTCAACTACCTGCCATAAGGCATGTATATGATCCCCTCGTCGATTTTCGTAATCAAGGTAGTATGCGTGTTCCCACACATCAAAACCGAGCAGTGGCTGCAATTCATATCGCACGGGGTTCGATGCGTTGGGCTCTTGTAGTATATACAAATTTCCTGCCACATCTGCAGCCAGCCACACCCACCCTGATCCGAAAAGTGTGCGCGCTGCCTCCTCCATTGCGAGTCTGAAGTTCTCAACGGAACCCCAGCGGTGGACGATAGCACGCTTGAGCGAGCCTGATGGTTCTCCCCCGCCCTCGGGTGAGAATTGCAGAAAGTAGAGGTTGTGGTTAAGCGTCTGCCCAGCATTGTTAAGTAGCGGGCCCTCGGCCATTAGCACCACATCCTCCAGTGTTTCGCCCTCCAGGGCAGTGCCCTTGATAAGCCGATTGAGGTTCTCTACATATGAGCGCAGGTGCTGCCCATAGTGTAAGGCCATCGTGCGGCGACTTATTGCCGGCTCCAGGGCATCCAACTCATACGGCAGAGATATGTACTCATACTCGGTGATTTTGGTTTGCCCTCGCGCAGAGCATACGCCAAGCAATAACATTGTAAAGATAAGTATTTTCATCGTAAAAAAGTTAAATTACGATGCTTACCTTTCAAAAATATTGCCGTTTATGGTAAGAACGTTACTTTTTTCTTTCGATTAGCGGTAATATCTCCTCACGGAATATGCCACTTTCAATTATTCGGTAGTGCGGCTCATAGTGCTGCTCGAAGAGCTCGCTATGGTGCATCACATACTCTCCGCCATCAATCAAAGCCCAGATCTCGGCGCGGTCGGCCTCGTAGCCAGGCAGGTCGAGCTGCATTGATTCAATAACCTCATCGATTACAGCCCACTCCTTGCGCCACTCGTCGATGGTGATAGGCTCAATGCCATTCACACTACGTACGAATGCGCTGAGGTAGGTCTGGTAGGGAACGCGGCCATCAGCTATCACGCCGAGGTTTACGCGCTGAAAACGCTCCTCGTAGCCCGTAGGCTCATAGTCGTCGCCATCGAATGACGAGGCACTCTCCAGCTCATAGCGCAGGTAGCGATCGGCAGCACCCTCGTCGGCTATGATATGACCGGGACCAAAACGATCCTGAAAATAGTTTTTATATAGGTCGCGCAGTGTCGAGTGAGGATAACGCTCCAGTTGTCGCTCCACCGAGCGAATGATGCGTTCGCGCGTGGGGTCACTCCTGTGGCACGCCACACCCATCATCAAAGTCAGCACTACAGCCAGATATTTAATAAACCTTTTCATCGTTTCATGCTTTCAATGAACTTCGATATCAGTGGCAGGCACTCTTCGGCCGTGAGGCAATCCTTGCACAATTTCTCAACGGGACAGATATCGGTGCCTGTGCGGTTGATTATATTCTCTACAAGCACGCCATATTCCACCTCTACCCCGCTCTGCGAGAAAAGCGTCAATGCTCCCTGGCTTATTACATCGGTATAGACACTCTGTACGCCGCCGGCAACCATTAGCGCTGCAGCACCCTTGCCTACCACTTTGTCGGCGATAAAGGCTCCGTCGAGCAGAGCCCTATCGTCGCAAAGAAGTCTATGCAAATCCTTTACACCACGCTCGTGGAATGACTCTATGCGCTCACCATTGGCAATTACGCACGAGCAAGCCGAAGCGTGCAACAAGTCTATGATTTGCTCCCGATTCATTAGAACTCGCGGCCTTGCTTCAAGTCCTCGATATACTTGTCGATGCGCTGCAACTCCTGAGGAATGTTGATGCGCTGCGGGCAGTGAGAGTTACACTCCTTACAGCCCGTACAATGTGATGCCTGACGCTCCTTCTCAACGGCGCGGTCGTAGCCTACGAGGAATGCTCGGCGAGCCTTGACGTAGTTCTCGTCACGCGATGAGTTCGAAAGGTTACCCTCATTTACGCACTTATTGTAGTGGAGCAATACGCCAGGAATATCCACGCCGTAAGGACAAGGCATACAATATTTACAGTCGTTGCAAGGCACGGTGGGATACTGAGCCATAAGGTCGGCTGTTTCGAACAGGAACTCCTTCTCCTCCTGCGTAAGCTCCTTCAGCGGTGCGAATGAGTGGATATTATCCTGCAGGTGCTCCATATAGGTCATACCGCTGAGTGCTGTGAGAACTCTCGGATATGAACCCACGAAACGGAATGCCCACGAAGCCACACTACGCTCGGGCTCCTGCTGCTTCAGACGAGCCGAGATGTGGTTGGGTACGTTCGACAGACGACCACCCAGCAGAGGCTCCATAATCACTACGGGGATGTTACGCTTCTCCAGCTCGGCGTAGAGGTACTCGGCATTTACGTTGCGACCCTCGCTGGCGTTGCGCCAGTCCTGGTAGTTCATCTGAATCTGCACGAAGTCCCAATGTACCTTGTCGTGGTATGAGAGTACGTGGTCAAAGACCTCCTGCACGCCATGGAATGACCAGCCCAGATTGCGGATGCGGCCAGCCTCACGCTCCTTCATTAGGTAGTCGAGAATGCCGTTGTCGATAAAGCGATCGTGGAACATCTGCACGGTAGAGATGTTGTGCAACAGATAGTAGTCGAAATAATCGGTCTGCAACAGACGACGTGAACGCTCATACATAAGCTTCGAGTTTTCGAAAGTCCAGTTCGAGAAGTTCGACATCTTGGTTGCAAGATAGTAGCTATTGCGGGGATAGCGGCTAAGAGCAATACCCGTTGCCTCCTCCGATTTGGTCTGGCAATATACGGGTGCGGTGTCGAAGTAGTTTACGCCGTGAGCGATGGCGTAATCAACCAACTCGTTGATGGTCTCCTGGTCGAGCGTTGTGCCATCCTCGAGGAAGGGCCAGCGCATACAGCCGTAACCGAGGATTGATACCTTGTCGCCCACGCGCTCGTTCATGCGGTAGGTCATCTTGTCAGTGGGAATCTCACCGTGAACAACCGATGGATCCAACTTGATGTTGCTGGGCTTGCAGCCTGTGAAAGCTGCAGCCGTAAGAAGTGAGCCTGCGCCCATGCGCTTGAGGAACTCACGACGATCTATATTGTTGTTTGTCTTTTTCATAGTTGTAGTGTTTAGTTGCGAAGGTGACTCTGATAACCCTTTACATAGATTGCACTGAAGGGACGTGAAGGACACAAGTTCTCGCACGCGCCACAGCCGATGCAGAGAGCATCGTTTACGGTAGGAATAAGGCGAGACTTGGGATTTGCCGGATCCAGCGGCACCATGGTGAGGGCCTTGGTGGGACAGTGACGCTCGCAGTTGCCACAGTCAACATCATCGGCTACTACGATACAGTTCTTCTTAACCCATACGGCGTGACCAATCTGGATTGACGACTTCTCCGCTACGGTGATAGGCTTAATAGCACCGGCAGGACAAACCTGCGAACACTTGTTACACTCGGGACGGCAGTATCCGTTCTCGTATGACATTGTGGGCTGCATGAAGTATTTCAGATCAGCCGATGGACGCAGAACCTTTGAGGGGCATACCGATACGCACAACTGACAACCCGTACAGTGAGTTGTGAGGTTGCGAATGCTTTTTGATCCCGGAGGTGTGAGTGGATTCTCGCGATCGGGAGCCTGCTTGTCCAGAATTACGGCGTAACCACCATCGCCACGCATCTCCTGTGCGCGTACGGCCTCAGCGGCAACCAGACCGGCACCGATGATAAAGTTGCGGCGTGCTGCGCTGGGAGCGGCCTCGCTCTTGCTTGTCTGTGCAGCTGTGCTCTTGCGACGAGTGTATGAGATAGCACTCTTGGGGCACTTCTCAATACAGTTCATACATGTTACGCAACGGCTATAGTCGATGTTGTGGTTGGGAATATCAATACAAGCTGCCTTGCAGTTCTTTGCGCAGATGTTGCAGTTGATACACTTCTCGGTGTCGATAACGGGTTTGAGAAGTGAGAAACGTGACAATGCACCCAAAACTGTACCTACGGGGCAGATGGTGTTGCAATATGTACGACCATTGCGCCATGCCAGAATACCAACGGCTACGAGAGTTACAACGGCTACGGCAAATGTGCCCAATGAGCCGATGACAACCTCTGTTGAGTAGAAAGCGTAGCTCTCGGCGCGCTCAGCGAAAAATGCCAGCAGGTTGTTACCCCATGCGTAGATGGGAGCAAACAGATTCTGTGCAATGCGGCCGAATGCGCTATAGGGTGCTACGAGGATAGCTATTGATGATAATCCAGCCACCATTGCCACTACAAAGAGTGCCAATACGCCATAGCGCAGGTAGCTCTTTGCTGCAGAGTATGAGTAGGGATTCTTCTTACCACGCTTACCCATCCATGCGATAATGTCCTGCATCACGCCCAGAGGGCAGATTACAGAGCAATATACGCGACCAAAGAGGAGCGTAAGGGCAACGAGTAGTACAACTACTACCACATTCATGGCCAGTACAGCCGGAAGGAATTGGATCTTAGCCATCCAGCCAAACCATGCGTGCAACGTTCCTGTGAAGTCGAGGAACAGAAGCGTAATCAGCGTAAAAAATAGTGCTGCGGCAATGATTCTTAGTTTGCGTAACATAATTTGTTCTATTTTGTTTGTTTAAAAGCGGATTTATATGGTTTCCATCCAGCACAAATATAGTAATTAATTTAACTTCTACAAATATTTATAGTGTCAAAAAGAAAATTATGCGCTTAATGAGGAAAAAAGTCTAACTATGTAAACTATAATTTTTTTATTCGCCATAAGCCGCTTTGCGATAGCGGGCGTACAATTTATTATAAATTGCGTGTCGCTCGGCGTTGGGCGTATATTCGCCATCGAAGCCCGAGGTCATAGCCTCCTGTGCCGCCTCGACCGATGGGTGCACACCTGCTGCTACCGATGCATTCATCGCTGAGCCCAGGGCGCAGGCCTGCGTGCTGCTCACAACGCGGATGGGTACACCTATAACGTCGGCCATGGTTTGCATCACAAAACGCGACTTCTTCGATATGCCACCTACGGCGAGGATTGTGTCAATGCGTAGTCCCTCGTCAGCCAGACGCTCGTTGATGGCACGTGAACCAAAGGCTGTAGCTTCAACCAAAGCCTTGAAAATCTCGGGAGCAGAGGTTGCCAGCGTGAGATTCAGGAGCGAGCCCGTAGCCAGCGGATCATCGTCGGGAGAACGACGACCGTTGAACCAATCGACAGCGATCATATCATCCTCGCTGACGGGTAGCTGCTCGGCCTCGGCGGTGAGTGCTGCGAGGATCCTATCCTCCAACTCGGGAGCGTTGGCAACGTGCTTGAGGCTCCAGCCCAGAAGGCGTTTATACCATGCATATATATCACCAAAAGCCGCCTGACCAGCCTCGAAGCCAATGCGGTTTGGAAGTACCGATCCATCCACCTGACCGCAGATGCCGCGCACGGTGTGCGAGCCGATAACATCGTAGGCGGCCGTTGTGATGTCGCACGTAGAGGTGCCCATAACCTTTACCAGTACGTTGTCTCTTACGCCGGCGCCAACGGCTCCAACGTGGCAGTCGATAGCGCCCACGCCTACGGCTATGCCCTCCTTCAGACCAAGTCGCTCGGCCCACTCCCGGCAGAGGTCGCCAGCCTTGGTGTCGCTGGTGAAGGTTTGCTCGAACAGATGGCCTTTAAATATCTGAAGCATAGGATCTACCTCGTTCCAGAAAGCCCACTCGGGCATGCCACCCCAGTCGGCGTGCCACATAGCCTTATGGCCTGCCGCACAGCGGCTGCGGATGATCTTTTCGGGTGTGGTGTCGCCCGATAGCAGAGCGCTGATCCAGTCGCAATGCTCCATCCACGAATAGGCCTTCTCGCGCAACTCGGGAGCTACGCGCAGCGAGTGCAGCATCTTGGCCCATACCCACTCGCAGGAGTGGTTGCCTCCGCCATATTTTGTGTAGTCGGTGTGCCAGCGTTTGGCCACCTCGTTGATCTTGTCCGACTCGGCGATGGCAGTGTGATCTTTCCAAAGGATAAACATTGCATCGGGGTGCTCGGCAAATTCGGGTAACATGGCCAGGGGCGTTCCCGTGCAGTCGGTCAGCACGGGTGTCGATGCGGTGCAGTCAAACGACATACCTACAACGTTGTGGCGTACATCGTCGTCGCACTGCCCTATGGCCTTGCGTACGGCCTCGGTCAGCGAGTCAATATAATCTTGCGGATGTTGACGGTATTGGTTTACCTTGGGGTTGCAATACATACCCTTGCTCCAGCGTGGATAGACTGCAACGGCTGATGCTATTTCGTCACCATTGTCGGTGGCTACGATGAGAGCTCGCACCGAATCTGTGCCGAAATCGATGCCAATGACATATTTTCTGTTCATGGAAAGAGAGGTTTGTGTTTTTTATCTTTTCAAAGATAATTATTTTTCCGCAATTTACAATTCTTATGTGCCAGCATGGGCGCGATTGGTTGGCTATTTAGTTTTTTTTATGTACTTTTGTGCCGTCATTAAACCCCATAGATTATGCAGATTACGCGAGCCGAGTTCAAGTGCAGTTCAGAAAAGATTTCGCAAGTTCCAAAAGACGATTTGCGTGATGTGGCATTTATCGGTCGCAGTAATGTGGGTAAATCCTCATTGATCAATATGCTCACGGGTCGTAAGGGCCTGGCAAAGGTTTCGGCCACACCTGGCAAGACACGTCTGATTAACCATTTCTGTATCAACGGAAACTGGTATCTGGTCGATCTGCCCGGTTATGGCTATGCCCGTGTGTCGAAGAACAAGCGTGGCGAGTTTGCCAAGATCATCATGGACTATGTGCTCAAATGCGAGAAGATGCATTTTCTGTTCGTGCTGGTGGATTCGCGTCTTGAGCCGCAGGCCATTGATTTGCGATTTATTGAGATGCTGGGTGAGAATGGAGTGCCTTTTGGTATAATTTTCACCAAGACCGATAAGTTGTCGGCCACGCAGCGCAAGAAGAGCGTGGAGCGATATCAGGCTACTCTGTTGGAGCAGTGGGAGGAGCTGCCGCCGATGTTCTGCTCGTCGAGTGAAAGGGGTACGGGTCGCGAGGAGATACTCGATTTTATTGAAAAATGTTTATAAGTATTTGAAAAGTCGCACCGCAAATGTGACTTTTTGTGGCAAGGAATATATATATTTGTACCATTAATAAAGTATTATCAAAAATAATTCGAAAATGGCTATTCATAAGATTAAGTTTTTCGCGGGTCGTAATTCGCGATATTTGGCAGAGAAGATCGTCGCAAGCTATGGCTCTACACTTGGCGATTCTGAGGTGCTTCAGTTTAGCGATGGCGAGTTCCAGCCATTCTACAACGAGTCTATCCGTGGCTGCACCGTATTTATCATCCAGTCGACCTTCCCTTCATCTGATAATTTGATGGAGCTTTTGATGATGATCGATGCTGCTCGTCGTGCTTCGGCTTACAAGGTTATCGCCGTAATCCCCTACTTCGGTTGGGCTCGTCAGGATCGCAAGGATCGTCCCCGTGTACCCATTGGTGCGAAGCTGGTTGCTAACCTGTTGGTTGCTGCTGGTGCCGACCGTATTATGACTATGGATTTGCATGCAGATCAGATTCAGGGCTTCTTCGATGTTCCCGTTGATGCTCTCTATGCAAGTGGCGTTTTCGTTCCCTATATCAAGAGCCTCAATATGGAGGATCTCTCAATTGCTTCTCCCGATATGGGCGGTGCAAAGCGTGCTCACTCATATGCAAAGCACCTGCAGGCTCCCATTATCATCTCTCACAAGGAGCGTGCAAAGGCTAACGTTGTAGGTAGCATGACCGCTATCGGTGACGTAGAGGGTCGCAACATCATCATCGTTGACGATATGATCGACACAGCTGGTACTATCTGCATGGCTGCAAATATGCTTATGGAGAAGGGTGCCAAGAGTGTACGTGCCGTGATTACTCACCCCGTATTGTCAGGTGCTGCTTACGAGCGTATCAACGAGAGCCAGTTGCAGGAGGTTATCGTAACCGACACTATCCCCTTGAATCAGGAGAAGGATTTGCGTAAGTTCACTGTGTTGTCAGTAGCCGATATCTTTGCTGAGGTTATTGAGCACGTTCACAACTACAAGGAGATCAGCTCACTCTTCTACAAATAATCTGTAGAGACAAATAAATAATAGAGAGCCTGTCCAACAAGTCGTGGACAGGCTCTTTTTATTCGGGTAGCTATCTGAGAACTTTTTCAAATACGCAATTCTCAGAGGGTTAAAAAAACTTGTTAGACAGCTTCTTTGTTTTTAATGCTTGTATCTCTTGCCAGGCGCAGGATAACGCTTCGAGGTATCATCCAACACCAGAACCCAATCTTCGGCCTCGCCATTAGCGGGAGGTGTGAATGTAAGCGTAGGCTTGTTGGTGAATGTGCCTATTTTGATTACTTTGGCTGTGCGGGGGCAGAACCACCACGCCACAATCTTCTCGGCCTTGATCATCTGGCTACGCACCGTGAATGTGCGAGAGATGGGAGCATAGACCATAGCGTAGGTACCCTCGCTGTCAATGGTTGCCACGAAGCGATAGCGTCCAGCACCCGGCATAGCCGATTCGACCTCATCGGGGAGGATGAACTCCTCGGTGGGGATTCTTGTGAAGTAGGGACGTGAAAGCATCAGCTCCTTGAGATGCTGTACATCATCAGCGGCGGGTTGATTGATGGCCTCGTCCCACGCCATCAGGGGACGGTTGATAGGTTCGCGTCCTTTCGCCTTGTCGTACATCTGCCATACAGAGTGGTGTCCATAGGTAATGCCTGCTGAGCCGTAGAATACGCTCCAGTAGAGGGCACGTCGTACATCCCAAGCGTTAGAGTGACCATCCTCATCGGGTTTGAACTCGAGTGGATGATCCTCATACAAGGGTTCCAATTCGATGATGGGTTTTGTGGGTGATAAGTGAAAGTCGCCGGCAATCTGTTGGTTGGAATTATAGCGCTGTGTGTGCCCGCTTTGACGTCCGTTGAAGTCGAGCCACTCTTCGTTGTGAAGCCACTGTGATGATGTCTGCCAGCCCGCAGGATGGAAGGTCATAAGGTGCTTTGTATCGACACTACGTATTCCACGTGCCATAGCATTGATGATGCGTTTGAGCGGTTCGCTGTCGGGGTTGCGGTCGCCTCCGAGTATCCATATAATATCATATTTGGCATATCGCTGTGCTATCCAGCGTCCGAATGTCTCGGCATTCTGCTCGTCGAAAATTGGATTCTCATCACGCCACCATCTGCCCCACGTCGGGAGCAGGCCAACATACATTCCCAATGCATTGGCTCTGCCGATAATGTAATCAACATTGTCCCAATAGTCGTTATTCTCGCCATCCTCGGTGGCTGGTTGTGCTGGGTTACGGTTGATAAGGGGGCAATGTCCATAGGCATTTACAATATCTATACCCTCTAGCTCCGCCAATGCTACGGCTTGAATGACGTTGTAGCCCTTGCTAGCTCTGTCTTTGAGATATAGGTCTGCCTCCTCACGGCTCAGGCGATGGAATAACTCCCACGCCGTGTCGCCCTGGTAGAAGAACGGCTGCCCGTTATTGGTTTGCAGGTAGTGCCCGTTCTCGGAGATGCGTAGCCAGGGAAGAGTCTGCGATTGTGCTTGTAGCGAAAAAAGTATTGCGCCTAAAAGCAAAATTGTTAGCTTGGTGTGAAGATGAAGTGTGTGTATCATTGTTGGTAAGTCGTTTATTCACAAATATAGAAATTTGTGCCTAGATTACCAAACACTTCTCTTGCTTATATGTTCTTTTTGATGCGCTCCAAGCCGCTGCGTTTGAGTGGCGTAGAGCCAAATCGGGTAGAAAAATCCTCCTCGCTCATCGCTACCCACTCCTCGGGGCTGATGGTGCGTGGGTCGAACAATGGATCGAATGAGGCGGAGTTGTGTGGCTTTGCCTTTTTGTTGTATGGACAGGCATTCTGGCACTCGTCGCAACCAAATATCCAGCCGTGCAGGTCGATGGCCGCATTGTTGTCGCTCTCGATTGTTCGGCACGATATGCACCGCGCAGTGTTTATGGTCATCGGTTCGACGATTGCTCCCGTTGGGCATCTGTCTATGCAACGACGGCACTCGCCACACCCTGTTGTTTGCAAAGGAGTGTCGTATTTGTCCACCTCCTGGTTGAGTACCAGCTCCCCTAACAGAACATACGAGCCATATTCGGGCGTGAGGAGCAGAGACTGCCGCCCTATCCATCCAAGGCCGGCCTCTACTGCGTATTGCTTTTCAAACAGTGGCGCCGAATCAACAAAGGCTCGTCCCTGAAGCGATGGATACGCAGCCTGCAACTGTTTGAGCATAGAGAGAAGCATCTTCTTTATACTCTTGTGATAATCGCGCGCGCAAGCGTATGAGGCAATTTTGCATCTGTCGTCAGAAGAGTATCCTCCGCTGATGTCGGATTTGTAACTTACGGCGCAAATAATGACGCTCTTTGCCTTTTCGACTAATTGGCTGACGTCGAAGCGCTTGTCGCAGTTGCGGCGCATATACTCCAGCGATGAGTCATAGCCATTGTCGAGCCAACGGTTGTAGGCCAGCTCGTTTTGCTCAAAACGCGTGGCGCGAGCAATGCCGCAGAGGTCAAATCCTGCCTCCGTTGCTAATGTTTTTATGGCATTATGGCTTAACATATCTCGATTTATTAGCCGATTTAGACACAAAATTACCGATTTTTAATATTTTTTCACTATCTTCGTAACAAATTTACGAATAATACTGTTTATGATCAAACTAAAGACTATTTATGAGCTTCTTCACGTAAGTGTCGAGAAGTTTGCTAACAATATCGCTTTTACGATGCTTGGCGGTGAGGATGTTACCTATCGCGAGGTTCTGGAGCGTGTGGAGCAGGTGCAGGAACTTTTGCTTGGCGCTGGCCTGAATGCTGGCGATAAGGTCGCATTGCTTAGTAGTAGTATGCCTAACTGGGGTGTAAGTTACTTTGCTGTAACCACTGCAGGTATGGTTGTTGTGCCCTTGATGCCGGACTTTACAGGCGAAGAGCTGGACTCGCTCATTGAGCACTCTGAGGCCAAGGCTCTGCTGGTGTCGGATAAGCTTTTTACCAAACTGTCGAAGGATACCATCTCTAAATTAAATATTGTCATCCGCACCAAGAACCTCAGCGTCATTTCGCAGACGGTCAATGAGCAGGGCTCAAAAATTGTTCCCAAACCTGAGGACTTGGCAGCTATCATCTACACTTCGGGTACTACGTCAAAGCCCAAGGGTGTGATGCTTACCCATTTCAATTTGGCATCTAACGCCAGCCTGTGTAATGTCTTGTTCCCTATTTACGAGACCGATGTAACGCTCTCGGTGTTGCCTATGTCGCACACTTATGAGTGTACTCTGGGCTTGCTGCTCATCTTTAGCGGTGGTGGTAGAATGACATATTTGGAGAAGCCGCCTACCCCATCGGTTCTGCTGCCGGCATTGCGCAAGGTGCGTCCGACGATCTTCCTTATCGTGCCGCTTATCATCGAGAAGGTCTATAATAGTCAGGTTAAGTCGAAGTTTACATCCAACAAATTTATCTCTACGCTGTATGGCATAAGCTTCTTCCGTCGTATCCTGCACCGCATTGCGTCAAAGAAATTGATGACAGCTTTTGGTGGCCGTGTTCGATTCCTGGGTATCGGTGGTTCGAAACTGCATATCGATACAGAGACATTCCTGCATGAGGGAGGTTTCCCCTACGCTATCGGTTATGGCTTGACTGAGACTGCGCCTATGGCTGCAGGTCAGATTCCCGGCACATGCCGTATTGGTGCTACGGGTCCTGCTATGCAGGGTGTTCAGATTCGCCTTGATAATGTCAATCCCGAGACCGGTCTTGGTGAGGTTGTAATCAATAGCCCCTCTGTGATGCAGGGATACTATAAGAATCCTGAGGCTACGGCAGAGGTCTTTACCGAGGACGGATGGTTCCGCTCGGGCGACTTGGGCGAGTTTGATAAGGATGGCTACCTGTATATCAAGGGGCGTTTGAAGAATATGATTCTGGGCCCCAGTGGCGAGAATATCTACCCCGAGGATATTGAGTCGGTGCTGAATACTCACGCTTTTGTGTCGGAGTCGGTTGTAACCGAGCGCGATGGTCGTTTGGTAGCGTTGGTATATTTCGATACCGAGGCTATTGATAAGATCAAGGATGAGTTTATGGCCAAGTGGGAGATTACACGCGACGAGTGGAATCAGAAGAAGGATGAGTGGAGCAAGCGCATGGACGAGGTTAAGCAGGAGGTGATGAAGTATGTCAACTCGAAGGTTAACCGATTCTCACGCATTGCAGAGGTTATCGAGGAGGAGAAGGAGTTTGAAAAGACACCCTCGAAGAAGATTCGTCGTTTCCTCTACACTCAGAAACCTGGTGATCAGAAATAGTCTGAACGTAAATAAACAAAATAGCCGAACCAAAAAGTTCGGCTATTTTGTTTTACTTTACCTGAGCAACCATATCTGCTCCATTTTCAACAAGATTGCGATAGATGCCATAGCGATGTATCACCTCTTTGACATAGGCCTCCGTCTGGCGGCTGCCGGTGAATTTGCCATAGCGTACCAACTCGCTCTCATAGACCGAGGGGTCGGCCTTCATCTTCAGATAACGGGCCACGACCTCCCACGAGTTGTAATCCTCGCCGTTGCTCTTTGCCAAACGTCGTGCGTCACATACGTGACCGATACCGCCGTTGTAGCAAGCAAGAATAATACTTAAACGATCGTTTGCGGGGGTCGAAGGATGGATCTTCAGAGTCTTGTCGATCTGGCGCAATAGCTTGCCTGCCAGACGAATGTTAGTCTCGGGATCGGCAATCTCCTCCTTGCTGATGTTGAACTGTCGGCCTACGATAGGCATGATCTGCATCAGTCCGATGGCGCCCTGCTTCGATGTCAAATCTGCGTGGAAACGAGATTCGCTGTAGGCGATGGCGCTCATTAGGAGCCAATCCTGTCCCTCTTCCTCTCCGATGCGGCGCATCATCTCATCGTATGATGAAATGATCCACTCCTCTTCGGGTGCAATCTCTGTAATGAGATTGGTCTGCTCGGGTATGGGAGTCTGATACTCTATATCCCTGGTAAGGAATTTTGACCCGATAAATGTCGCTGCAATAATAAGAACGATCGCAAAAAAAGTTGTCTTTTTTGACATAAATTAGTGTTTTGCGGGCAGCTCATACCGCGCTGAAGAGCTTTAATCATAGAATCCCCACGAGATACCCATTTTGAACATACCAGGATTCTGCGGATAACCCGCCACGGTGAAATACTCTTTGTTGCCAAACAGATTGTAGTTCACATGCTGGTACTTCAGGAAAATGCGCATTCTCTTCCATTTCGCAGTCAAGAATACGTCGAGGTAAGGATAATTACCCAACTCGTAGTCTCGCTGGTTGTAGAACGTTGCCAATGCCGGATTGTATGACGGGGCGTAATACGATGTGTTAAAACGGCCGTCAACACCGAACTGCATACGCAATACGTGTTTCTTCTCTACCCAGAATTCGTAGTAGTAAGAGAGGTACGCGCTTAGCAACGGTACGGGAATAACTTCTTGATTTGTACTCCACTGCAACAATGCCCTGTGGTCAAGATGAAGTCCGCCAATGCGGAAATCTTTGCGAGCATACACACTCGTCAGAGAGATTGCGTCGCCATGTTGTGCTACGCGGCTGGTGGCGTCGTAGTAGATCTTGTTATTTACTACACCTTGCCACACACCCACCTCGAAGGCCCAGTCGGGCATTTCGAGTGATGCCTCAAAACGAGTTTCATCCTCCTGTTTAAAGGAGTTGAACCAAACATAGTGGTTCGAGAATAGGTTCTCCTCCCAATATGAGGGCGATGTTCGCGTCTGCGAGAATCGTCCCGAGAGAATAACCGGATGACCCCGGAAACGAGCCGTCAGTGCAATGTGTGCATTGATGGCCAGGTCTCCGCTCCTATAGCCCGACGGGTAGTACTTTAGGTCAGCACCCCAGTCGGCAGCTTTCTTTACCTTTCCGCTGATGGCTCCGTAGGCGTACCATGCAGTGCGCTTGTCTTTGCCCTGCTTGCCCGTGAGGTAATCCTCGAAGGCAAACTGCGAATAGGCGTACATATCGATACCTATACCTCCGCCCAGACGACCTACGGCACCATTGCGGTCCCACGGCTGTGCTTCGACGAAGAAACGGTTTGATACCACCCTCTCGCGTATAGAGTCACGCGATTCAAGTGGCGATATATACCAATCTTTGTAATATGTATCTTTGGTTGGCGCGAACTCTCCATCCTCTCCTATCGAACCACGATCGTTGGTGTACTCGGCGTAGTGGTCGGTGTAGAGTTTGCTCCATGCGTTGTATTCAAAAATGTGGCCAACGTATATGGCAGAAAGGTCGGCAAGCGAAAAATCATAGTCGGTAACGGGCTGCAACGGAATTGCAAAGGCCTGCTTAATGAAGAATGCGTTGTTGCGATATGAGTTCTCGGCTTCGGCCGCAGCCAGCTTCATCGGCACACCCGACGGATGCTCATATGTGGTGTCGGCTACGGCCCAAATACCTACGGCTCCACCATTCTCGCGCTGCTTGATGCGGTTGTTTACAAATGCCGCGTGAACCGAATAGCGCT
>JAGBYV010000212.1 GCA_017628595.1 Alistipes sp. | reverse complement strand
TGGAGAATGGACAAATAGCAACGTTTCAAGTTTATCAAGTGTGAATGGCTATCAATTATTAACCTTTGAAACAATTACTGGTGCAGGTGGCTCTCAAACTAATAAGACCATCACACAGCCGATTGTCATGTCTTCATCAGGTTCGACAGGAACAAATGCAATTGCACGCAATGACTTCTTCTGGGGAACAATACCCATCAAGGTAACCGAATAGCAATCAAATATTGATCCAAGGGCGTCCCGGCGGGCGCCCTTGTTCGTTACATACATTAAAAAGGGAGGCGCCGAATACAAAGAAAGCCGTTATCACGACTCAACCGCACAAAAAAAAGCAGTTGCCAAAAGACAACTGCCTGAGGTGGACCCAGAGGGGCATGATCCCACGACCTTCGGATTATGAGTCCGCTGCTCTAACCAACTGAGCTATGGGTCCGCAACATGGCGAGAATCATCTCACCGATTGTGCGATGCAAAGATAGAATAAAAATTCGGAAAATAAAACTATCACACCAAAAATTCCCTATTTCAGTCCTCGCGTGGCAAAAGGTACGAATTTTGCACCCATCGGGGAAACACTAAAACTTGGAATTATGTATTGGTTATGGTATTTACTCATAGGTTTGGTGGCCGGATGGATCGCCAACCTCATAGTGCAGGGTCGCGGCGCAGGGCTGGTGGTGAATCTCATAGTGGGCATCGCAGGCGGACTGCTGGGCGGCTGGATAGTAGGAATGATGGGCTGGGTGCCAGTAAACACCTTCGGCACGCTCATAACATCGGTCGTGGGCGCAATGGTGCTGCTGATTATAGTGGCTCTCATCACACCCAGAAAGCAATAAGCAGAAATAATTTGCTGATTTTTTGAGCAAAGTGTTTGCTTTGTGAAATAAATTGCTTACCTTTGTCGCGCTAAAAGCATTTAATTCAAAAACATTTACAAACATGAAGAAAGGTATTCACCCCGAAAATTATCGTTTGGTGGCGTTCAAGGATATGTCGAACGATCACGTGTTTTTGTGCCGGTCCGCCGTTTCGACAAAGGAGACCATCGAAGTGAACGGCGAAACCTATCCTGTGTACAAGATGGAAATCTCTAACACATCTCACCCCTTCTACACTGGTAAGATGAAGTTGGTTGATACCGCAGGTCGTGTGGATAAGTTTATGAGCCGCTACGCAAAGCGCTACGATAAGAAGAACAAGTAATCCTCGATTGATTGCTTAAAAAATAGGTTGCCCACAAGGAGCAACCTATTTTTTTATGTATGTATCAATGATTTTACTTCAGCAACGCGTCGGCCAAAGCCTCCAGCGCGGGGATATCGGCCTGCTTCATGCGTGAGCGGATAGTCACCACAGGCTCCACGATCTCCACATCCTTCATAGTCTCCAGCATAGAGCGCATAACGCGTGCTGCGCAGGGAGCCCACGAGCCATTCTCGACAATACCCACCTTACGCTTCTGGTAAGACTTAATCTGCAGGTGGTGCAGGAAGTCGTGCATCACGGGAAAGACGCCACCGTCATACGACGCCGCAGCCACAACCAGGCGATCCATACGGAAAGCATCCTCAACAGCCTCTGCCATATCGTCGCGGCTAAGATCAGCCACCGACACCTTCGGAGCACCCTTCGCACGCAGGATCTCTGCCAACTTATGCGCCGCAACGGCTGTGCCGCCGTGAATAGATGCGTAGGCGATGAAAATACCCTCGGTCTCAACACCATAACTGCTCCAGGTGTCATACAGACCTATATAGTATCCAAGATTCTCCTTCAGAATAGGGCCATGCAACGGGCATATGCACTCGATATCGAGTGTTGCGGCCTTCTTCAGCAGAGCCTGCACCTGCGCACCATACTTACCGCAGATGTTGAAGTAGTAACGACGTGCCTCGCAAGCCCACTCCTCATCAGCCGCCAAAGCTCCGAACTTACCAAAGCCATCAGCCGAGAAGAGCACCTTATCAGTCTGGTCATAGGTAACAATAACCTCGGGCCAGTGCACCATAGGCGCAGCAAAGAACTGCAGCGTATGTGCGCCGAGCGAGAGTGTCTCCCCCTCAGCTACAGCCACGGTGTTTGCCGAGAAATCGACGTCCTCAAAGAACTGGGGCATCATCTGTATGGCGCGCGCCGAAGCGACGATCTTCGTCTTGGGATAACGCTCCATAAATACCGCAATGCTACCAGCGTGGTCGGGCTCCATATGTTGCACGACAAGATAATCGGGCTGACGGCCATCAAGCGCCGCCGAGAGTCTGTCCAGCCACTCCGAAGTCTTACGGCTATCGACAGTATCCATTACAGCCACCTTCTCATCGAGGATAATGTACGAATTATAGGAGATGCCGTTGGGGATAATATACTGACTCTCGAAGAGATCCAGATCGGTGTCATCGACACCAATATACTTAATATCTTTTGTTACTTCTGTCATTTTATCTTACTTTATTGCCACCATATTCTGAATTGAGCGCTCGGCGGCACGACGCACATCCTCATCCAGATTTACCTCGGGTGACTCGTTCTCCAAACAAGCGAGGATATTCTCCAACGTCACCATCTTCATGTAGCGACACTCATTGCAAGCACAGGTCGAATCCTCGGGAGGAGCCGGGATAAACCTCTTCTCGGGATAACGCTTCTGCATCTCAGCCAGAATACCAGCCTCCGTAACGACGATAAACTCATCGGCATCGCTCTGCCCGCAATACTCCAGGATACCGGCCGTAGAGCCAACATAGTCGGCTACCTGCACGATATAGGCCTTGCACTCGGGGTGAACAACAATCTTCGCCGCAGGATGCTCCTCCTTAAGTTTGAGGATCTTCTCCAATGAGAACTCCTCGTGCACGGTGCAAGCACCGTCCCACAATACCATATTATCTCGGCCAGTGAGCTTCTGAATATATGAGCCCAGATTACGGTCGGGGGCAAAGATGATGGGCTGATCAGCGGGAATGCTATTTACGACCTGCAAGGCATTGGACGATGTGCAGCACACATCTGTCAGAGCCTTAACGCCCACCGATGTATTGACGTATGATACTACTTTATGATCGGGATACTTGGCCTTAAACGCTGCAAAAGCCTCGGCATCGCACGACTCAGCAAGCGAGCAGCCAGCCTCAGGCACGGGCAGCAGCACCTTCTTATCGGGCGAGAGAACCTTGGCAGTCTCGGCCATAAAGTTTACGCCAGCAAAGAGGATGATGGGGGCATCAATATCGCGTGCCTTAATAGAGAGCGCCAGCGAGTCACCCAAAAAGTCGGCCACGGCCTGCACCTCATCGGTGGTGTAGTAGTGAGCCAGGATGACGGCGTTCTTCTCTCGTTTTAACTCCTCAATTCGCTCTGCGAGTGAACTATTTGTCATAGACGATAAATTTACTTTATTACTCAACCTGGATATTCATGCTGATATCCATAGCCTTCACGGTGTGTGTCAGAGCACCTACGCTGATATAATCCACACCCGTAGCGGCAACCTCCTTGAGGCGAGGAATGCTCATATTGCCCGACGCCTCGGTCTTGATAGCAGGAGCTGCAGCCTTGATAATCGAAACAGCCTCGGTCATCGTAGCGTTGTCCATATTGTCGAGCATGATGATGTCGGCACCTGCTGCAATAGCCTGACGTACCTCATCGAGTGTAGTAGTCTCCACCTCGATCTTAATCTCGGGAGCAATGCGTGCGCGCACCTGCTCTACGGCCTTGGCGATACCACCCGCCATCTTGATGTGGTTATCCTTGATCATCGCCATATCATAAAGGCCCATGCGGTGATTTGTACCACCACCGTGCTTCACAGCCAACTTATCCAATACACGCAGGCCGGGAGCGGTCTTGCGCGTATCGAGCAACTCGGTGTGCACATCAGCAAGTTCGCGAACATACTTCGCTGTCTCGGTAGCGATACCGCACATACGCTGGAACAGATTCAGCGAGAGACGCTCACCACGCAGAAGCGTAGGATACGAGGCCTCAATCTTCAGAATCACATCGCCCTTCTCAACAGAGTCTCCGTCCTTGAAGTAGGGGGTAAAGACCACATCCGACTGGAAACGCTCATAGACCATCTTCACAATCTCCAGACCAGAGATTACGCCCGCCTGCTTGGCGGTCATTGTAGCTACGGCGTTCATGGTTGCGGGGATAATCGACTCGGTAGTGATATCACCCGTGTTAATATCCTCCTCAATACCCAAATCAAGGAGTTTATTGATCAAATTCTCGTACTGCATATCTCGCTAAAAGTTAAAAAAGTTACTATTTACTGGTGCCGTTGTAATGGCCTCACCCTTACGCTGCACCGAGTGCAGAGCATAGGCCTCGTCGGCACACGGGAAGTCCTCACGGTAGTGTCCGCCACGGCTCTCCTCGCGCAGAAGAGCGGGCGACATAATTAATCGTGCTACGCACAACAAACGGCGCGATGCCTCGAGATAGTATTCCCTGCCCGCAACATTTCGCTCCGCCTGACGCTGCTTGATTGACTGCGACAGAGCCTCAATCTTCTCCAGACCCTCTTTGAGTCCCTCAGCGCTACGGATAATACCGGCATGAGAGTTCATAATCTCCGATACCTGCTCCTTCAGGCTGGCATACAACTCGGCATTTGCCTCATCCTTGGTATATTCATGCTCGAAGTGGGGGCACTCACCAACTGCGCCTACCTTAACCGAATCCTCAACGGCACGTGAGGCGAAGACCAGACACTCGATAAGAGAGTTAGAGGCCAGACGATTAGCACCCATAATACCCGTTGCCGCCACCTCGCCACATACGTAGAGGCGCTTTACATCGGTGCGACCCTCGTTATTCGACATAACGCCTCCCACCGAGTAGTGCGCTGCAGGCGCCACGGGGATCTCCTGCGTAAGGTCATAACCAAACTCCTTGCACTGGGCATATATTCCGGGGAAACGCTGCAGAATCATCTCCTTGTCCAGATGCTTGAGTGAAAGAGTGACGTACGGCGTCTGATCCTTCTGCATCTGCTTATATATTGAGCGGGCAACGATATCGCGCGGCGCCAGCTCTGCCAACTCGTGAATGGGCACCATGAATCGTTTGCCGTTCTTGTCCAGAAGGTGGGCTCGCTCACCACGCACAGCCTCGCTGATGAGGAACGCACGCTGCGAATCCTTCAGATACAAGCCTGAGGGGTGGAACTGAATGAACTCCATGTCGAGGATTCTGCATCCCGACTTATAGGCTATGGCCAGGCCATCGCCAATGGTTGTCTGCGGATTTGTCGTGCGGGCATATACTGCCGATGCTCCGCCCGAGGTAAGGAATACATGATTGGCATAGAGCAGCACCTCACTACCCTTCTCTCCAGCCTGCTGCAGCTCTTCATTCTCACTCCAGCAACGCACGCCATAGCACTCGCCCTCACTAACGAGCAGATCCAGCAGAAGTGTATTCTCAAATATCTCGATATTATCTCGCTCGAGCACCTTCTTGATGGCGAACTCCGTAATCCAGCGTCCAGTAGCATCACCACCGGCGTGGAGAATACGGCGCTTATGGTGTCCGCCCTCCAGGCCCAGAGCCAGCGCACCATTAACGGTGTCGAACTCCATGCCATCGGCTATGATCTCGGCGATACGGTCGGGACCCTCATTAACGAGTATCTCCACCGCACGATTCTCACACAGGCCACGGCCCGCGATAAGGGTGTCCGATTTATGTATTTCGGGGTTGTCGTCGTGCGATGTTACGGCCGCAATGCCGCCCTGAGCATTGAATGAATTGCTCTCGCGAAGGAAAGATTTGGTAATCACGGCCACGCTGCCTTTTGCCGACGCCTTATATGCGGCATACAATCCGGCCAATCCGCTACCGACGATTATATAATCAAATTTACGCATCTTCGTAAGTATAATGATATGCAAATATCATCAAAAAACTTTAGAAAAACTACGTTTTCGCCGAAAAAATAGTACGTACGGCCTATATTTTCCCTCCTCGGACATAATTTTCAATTATCCTCATCATGCGAAACAAAAAACCGAAGGCTGCCGACCTTTCCGCCAGCAGCCTCCGATTATATCCGAAAACAAGGTATCCTACTGCTCATTAGCGTTTGTCAGGGGCTTGCCCTCATACTCGCCCGTGAGCGAGCGCAGGAACTCAACCATATCGCTGACCTCAGCCTGCGTAGGCTCGATATCGCACTGATAGATAGCCATATCACGCACAGCCTCCTCCAGCGTTGATCGTGTACCATCGTGGTAGTAGGGCCATGTGAGAGCCACATTGCGCAAGCCCGGCACCTTGAAGCGATGGCGGTCGCGCTCCTGCTGAGTCTGCTTGAAGCGGCCATTATCCTCCTCGGTAAGGGCCAAGCCTCGCTCCTCGAAGTAGTGACGACGCAGACCCATCAGCTCGTATGACTCACCGCCAAGGTTCACACCGGCGTGACACGTAGCGCAACCGAACTCCTTGAAGTACTCATAACCCTGAGCTGCCTGAGCCGAGATAGCACCCTTATCGCCCATCAGATACTTGTCAAATGGAGCATTGGGTGTGATGAGCGTGCGCTCGAACTCCTCGATGGCATTGGTGATATTTGCCTCCGACCAGCCGTCGGGATACGCCTCTTCAAACGACTTGGTAAGGGCCTTGTCAGCAGCCAGTTTTTCTATGATTTCGTCAAACGACTTTGAGGCCATCTCCACAGGGTTGAGCGGTGGTCCTGCCGCCTGATCGGCCAGCGTCGCTGCACGACCATCCCAGAACTGCACGAAGTTATATACGGCGTTATATGTCGTGGGGGCATTCACGCCACCCTTCTGGCCCTCAACACCCTCTGAGTACTGCTTATTGTCGACACCTGCAGTCGAGAGGTCGTGACACGTAGCGCACGACACGGTATTATCCGATGAAAGACGAGTATCGTGATAAAGAATCTTTCCCAGCGCAGCCTTGCGCTCATCAACCGAGATGGTCTGAACAATAGGACGCACGGGCTCACTGCCTGCTATGCCATCGGCATAATATGCCTCACGATAAGATGCCGCCCACGCCTGAATGATATCACGCTTGGCCGAGGTCATCTGGCTACCCCAATGTACAAGGAAATACTTTGCCGGGGGCATGCTCTGATCTATGGCCACCTTCTCTACCTTTGCCACATCGACAGGATTGAGAACACCTCCCGATGACAGAGCGGTCATAAGCGGTGCCATATCGAAGGCACGATAACCCTGCTCCACATCCTGGAGCACCATATCACCCGCAACGGGCAACTGCGCATAGAACGGAAGCGACGGATCGGCAGTATGGCAACTTGCGCAACCACCTTCGCGCAAAATCTCCAGCACCTGAGCATTCAATCCCAGCTCAGAGGCAGGGGGGCGGTTCAAGCCACAATAGAGGGCAACAACCGCAATGGCAGCAAACAACGTAGCCAAAGCAACTCTTCTTTTCTCCATAGTGTTATCTATTTATGGTTTTTATTCTTTCGCTCTCGGCAGGCCTTATGGCCGAGTGCGTTGTTGTAAAAATACTATTTTTTTACGACTTTCAAATATTTTTCTGCAAGAATCACACCCACAAGCGATATTTTCAGTAAGTTTGTTCCTAAATAAAATATTTACGACTATGCGTATAGCCATCATCGGCGCCGGCAACATGGGTGGAGCCATAGCCCGCGCACTCGCAAAATGCCCCTCACTGAAGGAGGCGCAGATAATCTGCACCACAAAGAGTCAATCATCGCTCGACAGACTGCGCGAGCGTACCCCTCACATGCATTTCACTCTCGACAACTGCGCTGCCGTAGCCTCGGCCGACATCGTTCTGCTGGCCGTGAAGCCGTGGCTCATGCAGGAGGTTGTTGAGCAGATACGCCCCGCGCTTAAGCTCGAGCAGCAAATCGTCATCTCCGTTGCCGCAGGCATCTCGCTTGACGACATGGCGCAGATGCTCCACAACGACAAGGCTACCATCTTCCGCCTTATACCCAACACCGCCATCGAGGTGATGTGCAGCATGACCTTCTTCTGCTCGCGCAACGCCACCGAAGAGCAGAAGCAGCTCATCATGCAGATCTTCAACGAGGCAGGATGCGCCATGGCTGTCGAGGAGAGCAAAATCGAGGCTGGCACCGCCCTGGCTTCGTGCGGTATTGCCTTCGCCATGCGATACATTCGCGCAGCGGGGGAAGCGGGCGTAGAGCTGGGATTCCGCGCAGCAGAGGCTCACAAGATAGTGGAATATACCGTAAAGGGTGCTGCCGAGTTGCTACTGCACAACGGCAACCACCCCGAGGCCGAGATCGACAAGGTGACAACAGCCGGCGGAATAACCATCAAGGGATTAAATGAACTGGAGCATGCCGGTTTCACCTCGGCCATAGTACGCGGACACAAAGCCTGCATAAAGTAAAAAGCACAAAAATACAATTTCATGGAAGAGAAAAGAATTGATCTGCGCATCCCCGCCGAGGCCGACCCACAGGAGAGCGCTCGTTGTACGGAGTTATGTTTCAAGATTAACCACACGATGCCTCTGAGTGAGGAGTACAACGCTCTGGTAAGAGAACTGTTCCTGGGCAATATAGGCGAGGGCAGCCGCGTCATGCCTCCCATCACGGTGGTGCGTGGCAAGAGTGTAAAGATAGGACGCAACGTGGTGATTATGAACAACGCCCTGATGATGGCTGCCGGAGGCATCACTATCGACGACGATGTGATGGTAGCCGCCAATGCGCAACTCATATCGAACAACCATGACCTCTACGACCATGCCGTACTCACCTGCAAACCCGTGCACCTGAAACGCAACTGCTGGATAGGAGCCGGAGCCACGATTCTGCCGGGCGTAACCGTTGGTGAGAACTCGGTGGTGGCAGCCGGAGCCGTCGTCACACGCGACGTGGAGGACAACACGGTAGTAGGAGGCAATCCCGCCCGCTTAATCAAGAGGTTATAAACCGCTCTGCTCGCGATATTTTTCGTTGCGTAAAGGTCTTTTTCAAAACAAAATGCACAGCCCTTCGCAATATTTATACTTTTAAGAAATTACTTTTGCGAGTTTTTGGCCTAAATTGGCTAAAACAAGCACCATACAAAAATTCATACAAAACGACAGAAAACGGCTTTCAGAACCACTGAAGGCCGTTTTTCTGGTATTTATTCGCACTTTTTGCAATAAAAATTTGTCACAATAGTTTTTTTTACATATTTTTGTACTTGCGAAAAACAAAACAACCGATACCCATATTTTTAAATTAACTCCGAAAAACAATCTAATTTTTCAGTTTTTTACACAACTGCCCGATTTGGTTATTTCAAATCGAAAAAAACTGAATCTTGTAAATTAAGCATATCGGGTTCCCGCATCCGATTCGATGGTAAAACATCGAAAATTGGTGTAGCCACTACCCAAGCGGGATGGTTAGTAAGTATTTCGCCCCGGGCCATTCATTGGCTCGGGTTTTTTCATACCCTCACAACAACAAAGGCTGCCAACAGGTGAGTCAGCAGCCTTTAAATCTAACATCAGAATATTCTCTACTTGGGAAGGTTGAATGCGCGCGTCATCTCAGCCATCTGCTCATCGCTCATGCCGTCGGGAGTGAAACCCATTGACTTTGAGGCGATATAGATCTGCGCCGACTTATTAAGCACATCTACCTGATCGAAGGCCGACATGATATCGGTATCGACTGCGAAGACACCATGCTTCTCCCACATCACCACGTCGTAGTCATCCAGCTCCTTGAGCGTAGCATCGGCCAGAGCCACAGATCCAGGCAGCATATAGGGGATAATACCCAGACCGCGCGGACAGAATGCCTTGGTCTCGGGGATCATACTCCACAGCAGACGTGTAGCGACATCCTTCTCCAGGAAAGAGTTGCTGTGCGACATGGCTACGAGCTCGATGGGATGAGTAT
This sequence comes from Alistipes sp., assembly GCA_017628595.1. Lineage (GTDB taxonomy): Bacteria > Bacteroidota > Bacteroidia > Bacteroidales > Rikenellaceae > Alistipes. Next base: position 2,803 of record JAGBYV010000212.1, on the reverse strand, counting down.
GCAACGATGCCCGGTAGGGCGAGCCCTTGGCCAGAAGGTAATTATGCACACTCAAGTGGGCAGGCAGCTCCGAGGTGGGCTTCACGGCCTGATCGGCCACGATTTCGTAATGCTCGCAGTCATCCGTAATGCGGATAATCGAGCCATTGCTCATGGGGCAGCGAGCCAGATCACGCATACGCTTCTGCGTACCCTTACAGTAGAAGTAGCAACCCTTCAGATGGGGAAGGTGCACACCCATAGCGACTGGAGCACTGATTGCCGGCAGGGCGCGGATGGCATCATCGACATGCTCGGTAATATTCACCGTTATATTACCACCGTTACGCTCGGCCCAGCCTTTCTGCCATAGATAACCGGCTACCTCTGCCACCTGCATGATCTCATGCTCCAGGGCAGGACGATTTTTCAATATTGATTCCATATATAAATTAGGTTTTTCTGTTGACAAATATAACTCTTTTTTCGCAAAACTATACGCTCAGCATACGCTTTCGCTTTTCTTTTTATCGCACGATAAAGCGACACTACCCTATCGAAATAAGCCTCACATCGAAAATCAGCGTCGAGAAGGGCTTTATTACACCCGCGCCCTTGGCGCCATAGCCAAGATTGAAGGGGATAACAATCTCCCAGCGCGAGCCCACGGGCATCTCACGCAGAGCGGTACGCCAGCCGTCGATCAGCTGATTTAACTTGAACGTTGCAGGACGTCCCTGCTGCGTGGAGTCGAAGACCTTGCCATTGATGAATTTTCCTGTATAGTGCACCGTAATCATCGCCTTGGGCGTAGGCTTATCGCCCTTGCCTTTGGTGATTTCGCGATACATCACACCATTGAACAACACCTTCACGTCATCGCGTGAGGCGTACTCCTCCAAAAATTCCAGGTTGCGCTCCTTGTAGGCACTGTTTTGATTTGCTCGAGCCATATTTTTATTGCGGGACAGAGTGATTATGCCCCTAATTACTATTACTACCTTATTTTGAGAACGGGTCTAACACCCTCTTTTAGCCGCTTTTCCATCGCGGCTGACGGGCGTACGACACAATCCCTAACTACAAAATTAACGAAACATTTCCAACTCTACAATTTTTAACAAATTATTCATATCTTTGTATTATGGCAAATTGGCTTGATAATAGCGTGAAATACATCGCTGGCGTAGGTGAGGTGCGAGCCAAACTTCTGGAGAAGGAGTTAGGCATCATCACCATCGACGACCTGCTGCGCTACTATCCTTTCCGATATGTCGATCGCACGAAGATATACTCCATAGCCGATATCAACGCCAGCATGGACACCGCCCTTGTGCAGGTGCGTGCCCGCATAACGGGCGTAGCCTACTCGGGCACCGGACGCAAGCAACGCTTCACGGCCTTCGCCTCGGACTCGACGGGATCAGTGGAGCTGACGTGGTTTCGCGGAATAAAGTGGGTGGAGAAGAGCATCGAGGTAGGACGCGAGTATATCATCTTTGGTCGTCCATCACTGTTTCGCAATGAGGTGCAGTTCACCCACCCCGAGCTGGAACTTGTCGAGCAGGCACTGAGCCGCGCCGACCGCTTCGCCATGCAGGGCATCTACTCCTCAACCGAGAAGATAGCATCAACACTCGGCACCAAAGGTTTCTTCAAGATTATCAGTAATGCTTGGGCTGCAGCCGAGAAACATATCTCGGAGACTATGCCACAATGGCTGCGCGACAAATATTCGCTCGTGCCACTTAGGCAGGCCATGCACGACATACACTTTCCGCCCTCGGCTGAGCGACTGAGTGCCGCCCAAAGACGTCTGAAATTTGATGAGTTTCTGGGTGTGCAGCTATCCGTGCAGTCGCTGCGCAGCGACCGTCTGTCACGCCGTGACGGATTTCTCTTCCCCAAGGTGGGAGATCTGTTCAACGAGTTTTTCAACAATAGACTACCCTTTGCACTCACCGGTGCGCAGAAGCGTGTAATAAAGGAGATACGTCAGGACACCATTACGGGCTATCAGATGAACCGTCTCCTGCAGGGAGATGTGGGCAGTGGCAAGACAATGGTGGCTCTGATGTCGATGCTGCTGGCCATCGACAACGGCTTTCAGGCCTGCATGATGGCGCCCACGGAGATTCTGGCACGTCAGCACTTTGCCACCATATCGCGCATGACCGAGGGAATGAACCTGCGTGTAGCCATCCTCACCGGCTCATCGAAGGCTGCCGAGCGACGCCACGCCCTGGAGGGCATAGCCTCGGGCGAGGTGAACATCCTCATCGGCACACATGCCCTGATTGAGGATCGTGTGCAGTTCGCCAATCTTGGCTACGTTGTAATTGACGAGCAGCACCGCTTCGGTGTGGAGCAGCGAGCACGCCTATGGACCAAGAATGAGCAGCCGCCACACATCCTTGTAATGACCGCCACACCCATACCCCGAACCCTTGCCATGACACTATATGGCGATCTGGATGTCTCGGTAATTGACGAGCTGCCCCCTGGTCGTCAGCCCATACGCACCTACCACTACACCGACGCCGCGCGTCTTAAGCTGTGGGGATTCCTGCGCCAGCAGATTGCTACGGGGCGACAGGTATATGTGGTCTATCCGCTGATCAAGGAGTCCGAGACGATGGACTACAAGGACCTGGAGGACGGTTTCGAGTCAATTGTCAGGGATTTTCCCCTGCCCGACTACCGCGTGACGGTGTGTCACGGTAAGATGAAGCCACAGGACAAGGAGGAGTCGATGCGTCAGTTCAAGGAGCATGAGGCCGATATTCTGGTTGCGACATCCGTCATTGAGGTGGGTGTCGATGTA
>JAGBYV010000211.1 GCA_017628595.1 Alistipes sp. | reverse complement strand
GCAATCCTCGCTATGGAGGACGAGAAGGTTGAGCAGATATGCGCACAGGTTGATGGCGTAGTAGTTGCAGCTAATTACAACTGCCCCGGACAGTTGGTTATCTCGGGAGCTGATGAGGCTGTAGATGCAGCTTGCGTGCAGCTTAAGGAGGCTGGAGCCAAGCGAGCATTGCGTTTGCCCGTAGGTGGCGCATTCCACTCTCCGCTGATGGAGCCCGCCCGCGCAGAGTTAGCTCAAGCTATTGAGGAGGTGGAGTTCCATAACCCAGTATGCCCCATCTACCAGAATGTAGACGCTCTACCCCACACCGATGCTGCCGAGATCAAGGCAAACCTTATTGCACAGCTCACAGCGCCCGTACGCTGGACACAGATTGTTAAGAATATGATTGCTGATGGCGTAGAAGAGTTCACCGAGCTGGGTCCTGGCAACGTATTGCAAGGCTTGATTAAAAAGTGCGATGCAAACTCTACAGTAGAGTCAAAAGCCTCAATGTAAACATTATTGAATAGAAACAACGCAAATCTGCGTTTTGGAATTTTTTACCGCTACCGGCTTCGGTGGCGGTATTTTTTTATTAAATTTGTTAAAATAATTAAAAATTCACTTGCATGGCACGGTAAAAGTTGCTATATTTGCCTATAGCAATAGAAAACATTTTACACAGTTAAAGATATGTCGTCACTAACCGAATTTTTCAATATTCAGCCTAACGAGAATATCAAGGGTATTACACACAAGAACAATATCATCAAGCGTAACATCATAGCCTACATGGCTTTGAATGGCGAGTGCACACTCTCCGAACTGACAAAGGAGTTGCACATTAGTGTACCTACAATCACAAAACTCGTACAGGAATTGATCGAGGAGAAGATCGTTAACGATCTGGGTAAGGTTGAAACTCCCGGAGGCCGACGTCCCAATGTATTTGGTCTGGCCAACTCGGCAATCTACTTTGCTGGAGTCAATGTCGGTCGTGACAATATGACCTTTGTAATCACCGATCTGCAGAACAACATCATCAAGGAGGTTACCGACTCATCATTCGAGTTGCAGAACCGCCCCCAGTGCCTGGAGAAGATCTGCTCAAATATCGAGAACTTCATCAACACATGCGGCATTGACCGCAGCAAGATTCTCGGCGTGGGCGTCTCAATCGTTGGTCGAGTAAACCCCGATACTGGTCGCAGCTATATGTACTTTACATCGAGCGAGGAGTCGCTGCGAGATATTATCGAAAACCGCATCAACATCCGAGTGCTTTTGGAGAACGACACCCGCGCTCGCTGTTATGCTGAGTACAACTGCTCACGCTCAAAAGAGGAGAGCAATGTGATATATCTGCATCTTGGTCGAGGCGTAGCTATCGGTATTGTAATTGACGGCAAGTTGTACTACGGCAAGAATGGTTTTGCCGGAGAGTTCGGACACATTCCGTTCTTCGACAACGAGACCATATGCGCATGCGGCAAGAAGGGCTGTCTGGAGACTGAGGTTTCGGGTATTGCAATCGAGGAGAAGATCATAAAGCTCATTAAGAGCGGTGTGAATACTATCCTGCGCGAGAAGTACGATCGTGGCGAGCAGATCCACATCAACGATATCATCGCGGCGGCACAGAACGACGACAACCTCTCAATCGAACTTATCGAGGAGGTGGGTGAAAAATTGGGCAAGGCCGTAGCATTCCTTATCAATACGTTCAACCCCGAGAGTGTTATCGTAGGCGGAAACCTGGCAGCTGCAGGCGACTACATTATGCTTCCGCTGAAGTCATCAACAAACAAGTATTCGCTCAACCTTGTATATAAGGATACCAAGTTCCGTCAGTCGAAGATGTCGGAGAATGCCAATGCCTGGGGCGTGGCAATGCTTATCCACAATAAGATTATTGGTTTGTAATCATCTGCGCCGTGAACATCGAAGGAGGACTTTGCCGTTTGAGGGCTCTCGAGCCTGAGGATCTCGATGCTATGTACGGCTGGGAGAATGATACTGACGTATGGCGAGCAAGCGGGACTGTGGCTCCGTTTTCTCGCCATGTGCTTTCACGACTGATTGACGAGCAGCAGTTCGACATCTATGCCACCCGCCAAATGCGTCTGGTAATTGAGGATATAGCTTCAGCAGAAGTTGTCGGAGCTGTGGATCTGTTTGAGTTTGATCCTCAAAATCTTCGTGCAGGCGTGGGCATCATCATCACTCCACCCCACCGCCGCACGGGTCTTGCTCTGGAGGCACTGCATACATTGGAAAAATACACTCGCAACACACTGCATCTGCATCAACTATGGTGCAGCATGGCCGGGGATAACCATGCCAGCCGACAATTATTCCTAAAGGCCGGATATGAGCAGTGCGGCTGCCGCCGCGAGTGGTTCATCACACCTGACGGCTACGCAGATGAAGTGCTGATGCAGAAGATATTATAAATAAAGAGGTCGAACTATTCCGACCTCTTTATTATTTGTGCACCCATACCTGGCCATTCGTTATAGAATCGCTCGATATACTCTTTTTCCTGGTCGGTGCAGCCCACCATAAGTTTTAGCTCTGCATCACCACGATCCAGATCCACAGTACATATCACGGCATCCAGTCGCTTATCGGGAGCCGTACCGAGCCACACATCTACACCCTCGCCATCGTTCGATGTGGTACCATCCAAAGAACCATAATCGATAGCGTAGATAATCTCGGGGAAACGGGGATGCGACGAGCCACGCGGGCGATCAATCACAATCTTGCTACGCTCCAGCAGAGCATCCAATCTCTGCCAGAATATTTCACTATGCTTCATTGCCATCATCTTCACCTAATAAATTCATATCCTCATCCGTCATATCGGTCTGACGCAACCACGACTCCGCAATCTCCTTGCGCGGCGTAAGTCCCAGTGCTCGAATCTTCTCGCCAAGCGAAATCACTCCACCCTTACCCTGCATACGCGTACGCAGCTCATCGTATTTCTTCTGCGCACGATCAAGATTTTTGCCTACGTCGTCGATTGTTTCGGTCATCAGACACAATTTATCATACAACGAGGCAGAGAGTTGCAGAATTTTCTGCTGATTGTTTCGCTGCGCATCCTGTGTCCATAGAACACTTACAAGTTTAAGCAGTGCAAATATATTCGACGGCGAAGAGATAACCACCTTCTTCTTGTATGCCTCGCT
>JAGBYV010000210.1 GCA_017628595.1 Alistipes sp. | reverse complement strand
TCAAAGTCTATGTTTATGTACCTGGGCGAACTTGTCGAATATGGCGACACCGAAACAATGTTCACCAATCCATCAGACGAACACACCAAAGCCTACCTTACGGGCAAGATGGGCTAAATCGTCTCCCTTTCTCAACAAACTATCCCAGCCCAAGGGTAGCACCTTGTTTAGATCTATACAAAATTGACAGCACAAAAAAAGAGGAACCCCTTTCGGATTTCCTCTATGGTAGCGGGGGGAGGACTCGAACCTCCGACCTCCGGGTTATGAGCCCGACGAGCTGCCAACTGCTCTACCCCGCGATGTATCGTTATATGGGCTGAAGCCCGATATTTCGTTTTGCGTGGTGCAAAGGTATGCAAAAAAAACTACCTGTGCAAGTATTCGCGTGCTTTTTTTGTAGCTATTGAGGGTAACCGCTTGATAATCAATGCAAATTTTGTGCCACTATTTCCGATAGATCCATTACCTTGAGCTTCGATCCGCGCACTATGGCCTTCTTGCACTGCGGACACGCTGTCACCACGGTCTTGGCTCCTGTTGAGTCCAGTTCGGCGGCTACGTGCTGCGCTATGGTCAGCTGCTGGCCATCGTTTATGGCGGTGTTGGCTACCGATGAACCGCAACAGAATGCATTCTTGCGGTTGTGCTCTGTCTCAAGCAACTGACCGATAGCCTCGATAACGGCACGTGGCTCCTCATATATACCACTGCCTCGACCAAGCTCGCAGGGATCGTGATAGGTGAAACTCTGCTCCGATGAGTAGCGCACACGCAGGCGACCCTGACGCATCAGTCGCAGGATATATTCAGAGTGGTGCAACACCTCTATGCCCTCAAGGTTGTACTCCTCGCGCAGTACGCGCAGACAGATCGGGCACGATGTTACGAGCGTAGTGATATTGTGCTTGGCGAAGAGAGCCTTGTTATAATCAACCATCTTCTGTGCTGAGTCGGTCTCACCCGTCAGACGCAGGGGGCGTCCGCAGCATACGCCGCCATCCTTGTCGGCCCACCACACCTTTTCGTGTGCCGCCTCGAAGATGCGTTGCATCGAGGTCATGGTGTTGGGCGTAAGCAGAGTCATGCAGCCTGCAAAGTAACCCACTTGACCCTCACCCTCGGAGCGGTCCAGGCCACGCAGGTAGCTGTATCGACCCTCGTTGGGGATGTTGCGCATCGATGTGCGGGAGTTGAGTCGCAATGTGTTGAGATTGATGCCCACGGGACATGTCTGCTCACAACGGCCACACATCAGGCAGTTGTTGGCAATCTTCTGCTGGAGCATGTTGTAACGGCGGTCGCGCAGGAAATATACCGACTGCACGTCGTTGATGCCGAGTTGTAGCTGCAACTGACAGGGGTCGATACATATGCCGCAGCGCGAGCATGCCTCCACCTCAAAGTTGTCGTACGACTTCTCCTTGTCTTCCGGCTTCAGACGGTAGTGACGCAGGAAGATAAGGGGTATCTCGGTGAAAATGTGCATGTAACGCGAGAAGGGCATGGCTACGAAGAATGTTCCCAGTGCCAGCGAATAGAGCCACCATATGGGTTCGTAGAGTGCCGTCAGGATGTTGACGTCGATCATACTCGACAGGAGTGTGCCTATGCCGCCCGTGAGGAATCCTCCACCGCCATATATCGCTGCTGTAATACTCTCGGCCAGCAGTCGAATGGGGAAGATGAACCATAGCGAGGATAATGCTATGCGGTCGAATGTCGTGTGCTTTGTTGTGCGCTTCATGCCCATTGCGCGCGAACGCATGCGCTTGAACCACGCCAGGGCTACACCCGAGAGAACGAACAGAAGCAGGAAATCCATCACAAAGTCAAAGAGAGGCTTATGTTCGGTGATGCCGTTCAGCGGCACGAAATACTTGAAGAATACGTGTCCCTGCAGTGGTATCCACTCAAAGCCGAGGTAGGCAATTGTCTCGATCCAGCCTACGGCAATAAGCAGGAACCAGCCAAATGCAAGGCTCATGTGCATATATCCCAGAAGCGGGTTTACGCGGAATATGCGGCGATGCAGAAGCGACTCGCTCACCACCTCCACGATAGCCGTGAGGGTGCGGTGCGTAGGTATGCCCTTGATGATGAGCTTCAGATCGCTCTTGGGCAGGTCGCGTAGCCAAGATATGTATTTTATCAGCACGATGGCAAATAGTGATACCGTGCCTATTATAAAGGGGATACAGAATTTGGCGAAAAAGGTCATATTAGAAATCTCCAAGTTTACGTTTAATCAACATCACCACGCCGCGCGTGTTAATTCCACGCGGACACAACAAACGGCATTTGCCGCAGAGCATGCACTTGTTCATCTCAACATATGCTCCCTGATACTCGCCACGACGCACCAGGGTGTGTACCTTGCGGAAGTTGAACTCCGTAAGGTTGCCGGCCGTGCAGGTCGCCGTGCAGGTGCCACAACCTATGCAGGTCTGCAGCTCGGGCATCTCGTGCATGATCTCGTTGCTCTTGCGCAGGTTGTTGCGATCGATGTCGATTGTGCGGGGTTTATTGATGGAAAATCCGAAATTTATCATCTTCTCTGCAGGTTAATTTCTATTTGCTGATCCACTCGGCAGCGGCCAGTGCAGCGGCTGTGCCCTCATTTATTGACTCACCGATGTTCTTGGGAGCCGTAACGGTGCCGGCGTAGAATATACCCTCTACGTTGCTCTCCACGTTGCCCAGGAACGAATCTTTCGGCTGCATGAATCCGCTGGGCTGGCATTTCAGGCCACACTCCGCCTCAAGCGATGTGTTCCAGTCATTCGAGCGCATGCCGACAAGCAGCACAAGCATGTCGATACCCATCTTCAACGGACGGCCTGTGAGAGTATCCTCTGCCTTGATCTGCAGGCGGTTGTCGATAGTAGGGCTCACCTCCGAGATACGGCCTCTGACGAAGTGAACGTTGTGGGCAAGCTGTGCCTCACGGTACATCTCCTCATAGCCGGGTCCAAACATGCGGATATCCATGTAGAAGTTGAATACGTCAGCCGTGGGGAACATCTTCTTAAGCTCGATGGCCTGCTTTACGCCCGTAACGCAGCACACCTTTGAGCAGTGGCGCTGGCACACCTTCTCATCGCGCGAACCCACGCAGTGCAGCAACGCGATGCGGCGGGGTGCCTGGCCTGACGATAGGCGTACCTCTCCCTTGTTGAACATATGTTCGAGGTCGGCCGATGTCACTACGTTGTCGTATATACCGTAGCCATACTCCTCCTTGAGTCGGGCGTCGAAGAGCGTGAAGCCTGTGGCGATAACCACTGCATCGCACTCCAGCTCCTCGCCCGTCGAGAGTGTTACACGCTTTGGAGTAAGCTTTGTTGCCTCGCAGCCGGTACGGATTGTAACATTCTCGGCCTGTGCCAGGCGACGACGTGCAGCTGAGAGCACCTCGTCGGCAGAGGTGAACGTAGGGAAGAGTACATGCCATGAGCGGATCTTACCACCCAGATCGGCCTCTTTCTCGATGATTGTAGCGGCAATGCCACGATCGGCAAGCGTGCAGGCGCACTGCATGCCGGCTATACCACCACCAATGATTATAACGTGTTTCATAGTTAGAATTTTTTCCTGTAGATAGTCTCCTCCGAACAGCTGTTTACGATAGCTCGCTCGGGACGACCGATAAATTTACCGTTGCGGCCCAGATACTTCGCCGAGGGGTCATACTCTACACCCATCTTGTCGAGCAGGGGCTCTACATCGACCTGATGCATCTGCATACCCAGTACCCATGGGTCATAGCCCAGTACCAGACCGGCCATCTCCTCGTACGAGAGCACGGGAATACCCTGACCATTCTGTCCGTAGGTTGTACCCTCCATCTCGGCCAGGGTGTATTGCCACTTGTCCAGGAACATTGTGCATCCCGGACAGTTGCAGACAATAAAGTCGGGCTTAAAGGGTGCCATGCTCTCCAGTTTCTTGTGCGAGTTGGCTACCGAGTAACCACGGTTTGCCTGCACCAGATAGTTGCGGAAACCGAAGCCGCAGCAATGGCGACGCTCGGGATAATCGACGATCTCGCCTCCCCACGACTCTACCATGCCGGCCAGAACATAGGGAAACTCCGAACCTCCTACGCCCTTCTTGGGGAAAATCTTTGCGTAGTGGCAACCGATATGCTCCACAACACGCAGAGGCTCACCCGTATGTATGTTCACCAGCTTGCGCTTTGCGCGTGCGGCGATCGCTTCGCGGTGGTGGAAAATGACGTCCGATGTGTGCGAGAGGTTTTTCGGAATCTTGAACTCGCGACCTGTAGCCTTGTAGAGGTTTTCGCGTGTGCGCTCTTCCGTCTCGGGGAACTCCTCCCATGTGTTCAGCAGCTCGGTGTAGATGCCGAACGATGTGATGCACGATGAGGTGAAGTTCTCATATCCGGCCTCCGACATCAGCGCAAACTGACGTGCTACGACGGTCATGATGGTCTCCAGAGGAACCACATCCGAGTGATAGCCGATACCCGTACACGAGGTGTGCAGAGGGTCGTCGAAGATGTTGCGTCCCAGATCCTTGCTCAGGATATCGAGAAATACCTTCTCGCTGCCTGGGAAGAAGTTCTGGCGTATGCACGAACGAGCATAGTAGTAGTTGTCGTCGGCAATATCTTTCTGGTAGTCAGTCCAACTTGATCTTTTCATATTAATAATGCTCGTTAGAGTTTTTTGTGTAAACCTCCATGAAGTACTCCTCGTCGGCTCCATCGAAGCCCATTTCGCGGGCCTTGCGGTCGGAGTGTTGCTCGATGGTATCGAAAAACTCTTTGCCGCCTGTTACTTCGAAGATTTTGTGAATCTCCGCCATCGTCTCGTCGCTGCATTTACGCAGTGCTCCCGAACCCTCCTTGCCATATACTGATGTAAACTGGCCATATATCTGCTCGTCGTTGTCGATAATCCACTTCCAGACAGTTCCCTGCTCGGGATGCAGTTCGGGACGGATATTGCGGGGTGTTAGGCAGTAGCCTGTACGAAGGATATTGTCGCCGATGGCGCGCTTGAGTGCCAACTGCTGGCGGCCCTTCTCGCTCTCAACGAAAAATCCCAGCTTCTGCGAGAGTGTGCGCAGAGCCTGAATCACATATGCGGGAGTATTGCCACGCGGACAGCGGGGACGGCACGACATACACTCGCCACAGTACCATATCGTCTCGCTCTTGAGCAACTCCTCGATGGCCTCGTCGTCGCGTGTCTGGACGATGCAGACAATCTGGCGGGGGTCGTAGTTATAGAATGCTGCTGCGGGACATACAGCGGTGCATACACCACAATTCATGCAGGCCGTAAGGCCCTCACGAAGGCGTACATCCTCAAGTAGCATATCGAAATATTTTGCCATAAAAAAAGTAACTTTGCTTGTGCAAAGTTACTCTTAATCCGTGATATGAATGGTAGTATAAATACCTATTTTTCTATGCGTTCGTAGAGCTCAAATGCAAACGGATGGGGGTATTTCTCCCCTCGTTCGTGCTCCTCGCGTGATACCAATTGCCAGTGGCTCTCATCCCAAGAAGGGAATGAGGTGTCGCCCTCATACTCATGACCGACGCGTGTTAGGTAGAAACGGTCGGCAACCTCGAGGGCCAAGGCATAGATTTGTGCTCCGCCGATGATAAATACCTCCTCCTCAGCGGGAAAGAGTGCTATTGCCTCCTCAAGCGAGCGTACGACTCGGCAACCCTCAATGGAGTCGATCGTGCGACTGATGACAACATTTTCTCTGTTGGGAAGAGGTCGTCCCAGCGACTCATAGGTCTTGCGACCCATGATTACGGGGTGTCCCGAGGTGGTGCGCTTGAAGAATCGCAGATCCTCCGATATGTGCCACAGCAGAGAGTTCTTATCTCCGATTACGCCATTTTTCGCAATGGCAACAATGATGCTTATCATAACTTTCGTATTAGAACGACATGGGAGCCTTGATTGTGGGGTAGGGGTCGTAACCCTCCAGTGTGAAATCCTCATAACGGAAGTCAAAAACAGACTTCACGTCGGGATTAAGACGCATTGTGGGCAACTTGCGCGGTGTGCGTGAGAGTTGCTCCTGCACCTGCTCCATATGGTTCAGGTATAGGTGGGTATCTCCCATCGTGTGTACAAATTCTCCCGGCTGCAGGCCGCACTCCTGTGCTATCATCATCGTCAGCAGAGCATACGAAGCGATGTTGAAGGGCACGCCAAGGAATGTATCACAACTGCGCTGGTAGAGCTGGCACGACAGACGGCCTTCGGCTACGTAGAACTGGAATAAAACGTGGCACGGTGGCAGAGCCATATCTTCAACCTCGGCAACATTCCAAGCCGAAACGATCATACGGCGCGAGTTGGGATTTTTCTTTATAGTATCTATCACCTGACGTATCTGGTCTATTGCGCCACCATCGGGACGGGGCCAGCTGCGCCACTGATAGCCATACACATGGTTCAGGTCACCATATACATAGCCCTCAATGGGAGAGGGTGTCTGTTGCTGCGCGGCTGCGAGAAAGTCCTCCATCGACAGGGGCTCCACGCCTTTTGCCTGACATAGCTCGCCATAGTAGCGGTAGGCGTCGTTGTCCCATATATGTACACCGTTATCCACCAGATATTTGATATTGGTGTCTCCGGCCAGGAACCACAGCAACTCATGGATAATACCCTTCAGGAAGACGCGCTTTGTGGTGAGCAGGGGGAATCCCTCGCCCAGATCGAAACGCATCTGATGACCAAAGACACTGCGTGTGCCGGTGCCCGTGCGATCACCCTTAACTACGCCTTCGCGCATGATTCTCGCCAAAAGTTCGTGGTACTGTTTCATCTCTAAAATGTTTTTAATGATATATTCCCCTCTCTGTCCATTGCGGCGTACTTTACCTCGGCATCCCAGTTACTCAAAAATAAGACGCGCAGATGCTCCTCCGCGTGGTCGTAGGGGTAGTGCATATGTCCGAATACGACGTAGTCAGTTGCCGAGTTCTGCCTCTTGTAATCTCTGGCGTAGTCGATCAGAAACTCCAGTGATGAGGGGGTTATGTGGTCT
>JAGBYV010000015.1 GCA_017628595.1 Alistipes sp. | reverse complement strand
TAATCTTGTTGCCAGCAACGCTCACGCCCTCGATACCCTTGAAGATGTCGTAGCCAGCGCCCGTAGTGGCATTCATAAGGGCTACCTTCTCACCCTGACCAACGTTCATAATAGCGTAATCCTCGAACACGGCCTTCGAGCCTTCGGCGGCGGCAAAGCCTACGGAGTTAAGGTTGGGGAAGGTGTTGAAGTTATTGCCCGAGCGACCCAGCGGCGAGAGAACAAATGATGTCTGCGCACGTGTGCCACGCATACCCAGAGCCACCGCCTCGCCATCGATGGCAACGGTAAGGTCGCTGGCATTGGCGCTGATGGTGATTGAGTGCTGCTCGCGGGCATTGGCCGCCGTAATCAGACGGTTCAGGTTGGTTGCGGGGTAATCCTTCTGCGAGATAACCATAAAGGGCTTGTCTGCCGTATCGGTTGAGGCGTAGCCTACACGATAGATGTTGATCTTTGCCCCCTCGGGTGTGCCTACGCCCGCGATATCGAGCTCGAGGCGGATGTAGTTCTCACCCTCGACATTGCCCACATTCTGGAACTTATCGCTCAGGCGGAAGTCGTTGGCACCAAAGACGAGCGAAGCGGCTGTACCCTCGGTAATCTGCATCCTGGTGGTGATGTTGAAGAGCAGCGCCGACGCAGCATCCAGAGCAAACTCCTCGCTGCCGATCCACTGCGCTCCCGACCACGCCGCCTGGGTGGGGTTCATCAGTCCCGTAGAGAATGTTGATGCGGCCTTGAGCGTGCGGGCTTTGTTATCGACCACCTCGACCTGCCAGTAGTAATCCTTCTCGGGTGCGAGCTTCTGGGCTGTGCCCGTAGAGCCGTAGAGGATACCCACCGACTCATCCGATGCCACAACACCGCTATCCCACACTACGCTCTTCAGCGACTTATCCTCGGCCACCACGATGCGATACGATGCCTGCGCGGCGCCTCGCTCCTTAGAGCTCATCGACCACGAAAAGTCGGGTGTCGCACTATCCACAGCTGAAGGCTGCTCGAGAGCTGCTACACGCAGATTCTCCACCGCAGCGCCTCCTCCACACGAAACGGCAAAAGTGAGCGCACCAAAGGCCGCACACACTGCCCAAAAACGAAGTTTTCTCATATTTTGTTACAGGTTAATAATTCTCACTATAACAAAAATATAAAGAAAATTCCAATTATCAAATATTTCTGTCTGGGCAGAGAAAAAATGAAAGGTGCAACAGGAAAAATTAACACCCGTTACACCCGTCAGCTCTTAGTAGAACAGTCCTCGCTGCGCAAAGATCGGATAACCGAAGTTGGCCATCACGTAGAAGTTGTTCTTCGTGTCGAGATTATACTTCGTGAGCGAGAGGCTCACGGGTCCGATGCGGGTATGATAGACAAACGACAGGTCGCTCATATAGTGCATATACTCGTCGGCCACAAGCGGGTCACGCAACATAGCATAAATGCTCGCACGCAGGAAAAAGTTTGGCATCAGGCGGAACGTAGGCATCACACCTGCGGCAGCATAGCGGTGGGCGTAGAACTCGGGCATATAGAGCATACGCGAATGAGGCGTGGGGGCAAAGCGTGGCGAGGTGAGAATCGTGGCATAGGGGTTACCGAAGTCGGGGTGAGAAGTATATACCGCCTCGATGTTGTAGCCCAGCGAGAACCACCAGTCCTTCCAGTTGCTGGGGTAGTGCTCCCACTTGATCTTGGCACCCACCCACGAGCGCTGCGACTGCAGCCACGTGTAGCGTTCGTGCGAGAAGGCATTCTCATAGCGGTCGCGGCCGTGCACACCGATTATCGAGGCCGAGAAACGACCTCCGCGTGTGGGGTACTCTATCTTGTCGAGGGTCGAGTGCTGGAACTGCAGACGCGATGCCACGAAGCGGAACTTATCGTGGGTCGAAGGATTCTCAGGCTCGTCGTAAGTGTCAATGTATGAGTAGAATGTATATCCAGCATTGAGCGATAGGTCGAGCGTGCTATGGCGCGTTGTAGCAAGGCCGAAACCCAGATGTGCATAGGTCTCGATGGTGCGGGCATTGATGACGTTGCGCGCCGGCGTCACATTGCCGAACGAACCACGCATACTCGACTGCCACGAACCCAGCACCGAGTAATCGAGATACTTGGGCGTGCGACCAATAAAGACCGTGCGGCCACCCACACGAATGACACTCGACACGGGGCCTATGAACAGATCGGCATAGGAGGTTGTAGCGGTGCGTCCCAGACTGAAGTAAGTAAAATTAATGAAAGCCTGGTTGAAGGCCGTAGATGATATGTTTCCACCCAGACGAAAACGCATGCCTGGCTTGGTGGAGAGCTTCAGACCGATGGAGAAGTCACGCTGCAGCGAGTCGTAGCGCACCACGGGGAAGGCATCCGACGAGAACTCCTCGGTAGCCATCAGCGAGAAGTAGCGTTCGCGCACATCCTCAAACGAGTTGGCCGGGCGTGCCTTGCTGCTCGCAGGGTCATACTTCTCGAAGTTCATGAAGGAGTAGGCATACTCCTGCTGGCGCGAATTAAGGCCATCGATATCCATACGACCAAAGCGCAGCGGCGGCTGGCTGTCGCGGAAACGCTTGCGGCGTGCGGCAACCTCGTCGGCTGTGCGGCGTGCCTTCACCCGCTCCTTGAGGTAGGGCATGGCGGCCATGGCATCGTTATAGCCATGCTCAATGGTCTGGCTGCCACCCGAAAAGTCGAGCAGCGACGAGGTGATCTTGCGCTTGATGATCATACTGCGACCCTGGGGCATATTATAATCCGAAGGCATAGTCACAAGTGCCATCACCTGCTTTTCGACCGACGACTCCTGCGTAGCAGCCTCACGTCCGTCAAGGCACAGTGAGCCGATGTGAAAATCGGGCTTGAAATCCTCCTCGAGCGGCTGCCAGGGGAAGTTATTATACACTCCGCCATCAACCAGCACACGTCCGTCAGCGTCCGTCACGGGACGGAACAGCAGCGGATACGACATCGAGGCACGCACCACAAAGGGCAGATCGCCACGGCTATATACCACCGCCTCGTGGCTGTTAATGTCGGAGGCCACGGCACGGAAGGGTATCATCAGTCGGTCGAAGTCGCCTCCGGCGGCAGCCGAGGCGGGCGAGAGCAGCTCAATGAGTGCCATA
This sequence comes from Alistipes sp., assembly GCA_017628595.1. Classification (GTDB taxonomy): domain Bacteria; phylum Bacteroidota; class Bacteroidia; order Bacteroidales; family Rikenellaceae; genus Alistipes. Next base: position 478 of record JAGBYV010000015.1, on the reverse strand, counting down.
TCGATCTGCGATGTATTGATGAACGAGTAGGGCAGAGCCAGATTGAGCGAGGAGCGGCTTCGGAGCGTATCGCTCTCCACGTCGGCATAGATCGAGAACATCGAGGGGGTATTTTCGCGCTCGTTGTAGAAGAATTTATAACGCTCATCTATCTTTCCCGACACCCACTCCTCGACCTGTCCCGAGGTGGCCACAGCCTCGATCTCCTCGGGCGAGTAACCCGCAGCGTAGAGCGCCGCAATGATGGCACCCATTGATGTGCCCGAAATGTAGTCGATGGGTATGTCGTTCTCCTCCAGAGCCTTAATGACGCCTATATGGTAGAGTCCTCGTGCGCCGCCACCCTCCAGCGAGAGGGCTATACGCCCATCCTTGCCCACCATACGAATCTCGCCCTCGAGCAGCGCAGAGTCGAGGCGCACGGGCTCCACCTCGCGGCTGCGCAGGCGCGCTGCGCGACGCATCTCACGGCGCAGTG
>JAGBYV010000209.1 GCA_017628595.1 Alistipes sp. | reverse complement strand
GGACGCACCTCCTCAATGGTATGTCCCACGCGGTCGGCAAAGAGATAGCCATCACCCGTAGAGCCTGTGCCGGGGTACGACACACCACCCGTAGCGATGATCACGTTCTCGGCCTCCTCCTTGCGCTCGAAGCCTCGCTTGTTGAAATATTTTACGCCATATACCTTGTCGTCGAGAGTGAGAATATCGCTCACGCGGGCGTTGTATTCAATCTTTACGCCATACTCCTCGCACTGCTCCACAAGGGCGTTGGCGATGTCCCACGCCTTGCCACTGCGGGGGAATACACGCTGGCCACGCTCGATGTCGAGCTTCACGCCTATGCGCTCGAAGTAGCGGATGGTAGCCTTGTTATTGAATTCGGCAAAGGCCACGTCGAAGAAGTCGGCATTGGTGCGGATGGCCTCCTTGAACTCCTCGGGAGGACGGGCATTGGTAAGGTTACAGCGTCCCTTACCCGAAATGCGAATCTTGCGGCCAGCCTTCTCCATCTTCTCCATCAGCAGTACGGAGTGACCATTGCGTGCAGCCGTTGCGGCAGCCATTAGGCCGGCAGCTCCGGCACCTATAACTATAACGTCGTACATTGTATGCTCTAAATTTTCTACAAATGTACAAAATTGTCGTTAGAAAAACTCTTCTTTTTAGCGGGAATAGAGCCTATTCGCACAAAATATTTATCTTTGCATATAATTTTAAGCAAAAATAGATATGAATAAAAAGATAGTATATCCTACCAAGGGTGTCTGCTCGCAGGCCATAGCCATCGAGCTGGAGGGTGATGTGGTAAAGAGTGTTCAGTTTATGGGCGGTTGTCAGGGTAATACACAGGGCATCTCGATGCTCGTGCGCGGCATGAAGGCCGAGGAGGTGATTGCCCGCCTCGAAGGTATTAATTGTGGTGGCAAGGCTACATCGTGCCCCGACCAGCTGGCACGTGCATTGCGCCTGATGATAGAGTAAGGGAGATGAAGAAGATTATAAATCCGTGGGCTGGTGAGCCTACATACCACTGCTACGGCTGTGATCCCAACAACGACCACGGCCTGAAGATGGAGTTCTATGAGGATGGCGACGATATCGTCTGCCATTGGCATCCGCGTCAGGAGTTTGAGAGCTGGCGCAATACGCTGCACGGTGGTGTGCAGGCCGTTTTGGTGGATGAGATTGCCAGTTGGGTGATATTCCGCAAATTCCAGACCAGTGGCGTAACCTCACACCTTGAGATGCGCTACAAGAAGCAGGTCGTCATAGCGCAGGATCATATCACGCTGCGTGCCCGCGTCACACGTCAGCGCCGTCAGGCTATAGATATTAATGTGGAGCTCTACGATGCCCAGGGCGAGCTCTGCACCGAGGGTCACTGCATCTACTTCCTTACGCCCAAGCAGCGAGCCCAGGAGGAGCACGGTTTTCAGGATTTTCTTACTGAGGACGAGATATAAAATAAATAAGGCTGCAACCCTTAGGGTTAGCAGCCTTTTCTTTTGCCTTAGTGAGAATTACTTCTGCAACTGTGTGTTGTCGGCAACAACCATATTCTTGTCGATGCGCAGTGTTACGTCGCCATCAACCTGAATCAAAATTGTAGGCTCGCCGGGCTTAACCTCCTTAACTACGGCGTAGATACCGCCAGCGGTGATAACCTTGTCGCCCTTCTTCAGACCGTCGCGGAACTTAGCCATCTCCTTACGGCGCTTTGACTCGGGACGCCACATGAAGAAATACATCACGGCGATCATGAGCAACATCATCACCCAAAAACTACCCATACCGGGCTGTGCTGCTACGGCAGCATCTGCTTGAAGCAAATTAATCATAATTGTATAAAAGTTTTAGTTTGTTTTCTCTTTGTTCGCTCGCCATCTTCAATGCGAGGCAATGCAAATATAGCAATAAATTTTCGCCCTGCAACCTATTCAACCTCAGCCTCGACAAATATCTTCAGCGGTTGGTCCTTTTCGGCGAAGAATAGGTTCAAAGTTTTCAGTTGCAGACCATACATCGTGCGCGAATCAAACTCCATCACAATGTCAGTGCTGCCGCCTGCAACTATGGGCTTGCGGTCGTACTGTGCACTCAGACATCCGCAACCGACCTGATGGTGGGTCAGAACCAGCGGTGAGTCGCTGTGGTTCTCGATGCGGATTGTCTTGGCGATGATCTCGCCCGAACGCAGACGACCCAGTCGGATGGTGTCGCTTATTGGGCGCTCACCCAGCGAAGGATCAATCCGTACCGTGCGCAGGTCAACAACTTCGTTCGCCTTGGCATGCTGCGCTGAGCCCCCCTTGCAGGATGAGCAGAGGAGTATGACCGCGAGCAGATATGTGATCCGGCGCAACATGATTAGATAAGTCCGCGACCGCTCTTGTTGATCTTACCCTCCTCCTGAAGCGATGTTGCAGCCTTGTCCAGCACGCCATTGATGAAGGTGCTGCTGCCAGCTGTAGAGTAGAACTTCGCAATCTCAATGTACTCGTCGAGAGTAACCTTGATGGGAATTGAGGGGAATGTTATGAGCTCGGCTACTGCGGTGGCCATGATGAGGTTATCCATAAATGCGATACGCTCAACGTCCCAGTTGCGGGTAAAGCGCTCGATCTGCTGCAGGTTGTCGTCGTAGCCGATAGCAGCCTTCTCGAAGAGCTGCATGGCAAAGTCGAGATCCTCCTCGCTCTTGAACTTGGGCAGAACCTTCACGTCGGTGTGTGAAGGGCGCATATTCGAGAGTGTGCGGGTAACCAAAATAAGCGAAAAGCCAAGGTCGTCGTTCCACAGGATAGACATCTCGTCCAATACCTCCTCCAGCATCTCGCACTCCTCCAGCTCGCGGACGTAGAAGTCGGTGACCAGAGCCAGATCCTCCTTCCACGAACGCTCGGCGTGAGCCATATATGACTTGAAGTAGTCGCTCTGCTCAAGCTGCGAGTAGAGAGTCTTGATGAGTTCGGGATATTTTGCCCATGAGAGTTTGCGTGCTGCCAGGTGGTCGTTCACCGCATCGCTCTGCGCGATAAGGCGAATAACTGCATTCTCGACAAACTTGCGATTGGGGTTGAGATCTTCGTAGGTGGGCAATTGTTTCTTGCGTGCCAACTCCTGACGCTGCTCGGCATAGTGGGCGAGCTCGGCGATGAGTGACAACATAAGGAAATAGAGGTCGTAGGTCTTGTCAATAGAGGCTACGAGAGTCTTTTCCGAGGCCATCAGCGAGTCGGCGTCCGACTTCAGATGGGCATATAAGGCCTTGATGACCTTAATTCTGAGCATTCTTCTGCTAATCATAAAATATGAACCTTAATTCCGACTGCAAAAATAGGAAAATGTTTGCCTATCTCAAAATCTTTCGGCGCAAGATAAAAATATTTTCTATCTTTGTGTGAAAACTATACCCTAACCGACAGGAAAATGGAGCAAATACACGACTATATGATCGCCTCGCATCGTCTGCGCCTTCGTGGCGAGGCATCCGACTTGGTGGCTATGGGTCTGCGTGGCTTCGCTCCTTTTGAGGTGGAGCCTGAGGGCGAAGCACTGCTTACGGTCGATACCGCGTGCGAGGATATGCCCGCGGAGTACGACATCCTCACCGAGTTTGACTTCGAGGAGGGACAGGCACGCTGCTCGTTTGGTCGCAATGCCGATAGCTGGGTGCTGCGCATTGCATCCGCCACGCAACCGGCGCATATTTTTACCTACGACCGACATACGAAGAGCGTGCGCACAAATGGTGGCGCGGTGGGGTGCAACCCCTCGTTTATGCGCTTTGGTCTGTGGTTTGTCTTTAATATTGCTACGGTGCAACATATGGCAGCCGCTGTACATTCGTCCGTTATTGTGAAGGATGGTTGTGCGGTGATGTTTCTGGGTGAGTCGGGCACGGGCAAGAGCACCCATACACGTCTGTGGCGTGAGACCATTGCGGGTGCTACGCTGCTCAACGACGATAGCCCCTTTGTCAGTGTGGAGGATGGTCGGGCTATGGTGTATGGCTCGCCGTGGAGCGGCAAGACTCCCTGCTATAAGGCCGAAAGCTATCCCTTGCTCGCTGTGGTTCGTCTGTCGCAAGCGCCTCATAATAGGATACGCCCATTAAAAGGTGTGCAGGCCATAGGTGCTCTGCTGCCGTCGTTGCCTCCGGCCTTTGCCTTTGATGCGGAGCTGGAGGAGCATACGTTGGCTACGTTGTCGGCGGTGTTGCGAGGTGCGAAAGTATATCATCTGGAGTGTCTGCCCAATGGCGAGGCGGCACGGTTGTCGTGCGAAACAGTTTTTGGCGATGCAGATTAGTAACGATATATTCTTTGCCGAGGTGGAGCGCCTCTTGGGTGAGGGTGGCGATGTGATG
>JAGBYV010000208.1 GCA_017628595.1 Alistipes sp. | reverse complement strand
CTGATGAGCGATGCGGGCTATGGCAAGAATTACAAATATGCCCACGATTACCATGGAGGCTTCGTTGAACAGGAGTTTCTGCCCGAGAGTCTGAGCGGTAAGTGCTTTTACCACCCCAACAAGCAGAATGTATCGGAGGCAAAGATGGCCGAACGCATGGAGCAATTGTGGGGTAATAAATACAAATAACCATGAAACAGTTTTTCATCACCACACTCCTACTTCTGGGTTTTATCTCAGCATCGGCCGCAACACCCCAAAAGCAGACTCACCTCTATGCAGTGAAGGGTGCTGATTCATTATACCTCGATCACTACATCTCTCCCGTAGATGGCAAGCGCCCCTGCATGATGTTTGTCTTTGGAGGAGGCTTCGTGGGCGGTCAGAGGGATAATGATTTATACTCAACATACTTCAACTTCCTGACCGACAACGGCTACGACGTTATCTCGATAGATTATCGCCTGGGACTGAAGAAGTTGAGCAGCACGCCTGACATCTCGATGAAGGACGTTATCACACTGCTCAACAACGCCATCAATATGGCAGTCGAGGATCTCTTCAGCGCAACGCTATATGTGCTGGACAATGCCGAGGAGTGGCAGATTGACACCAACCAAATCGTAACCAGCGGTTCGAGCGCAGGCGCAATCACTGTCCTGCAAGCCGAGAATGCGCTCTGCAACCTCACCCCCTCAGCTGCCGTACTGCCTGCCGACTTCCGATATGCTGGCGTATTATCATATGCCGGTGCTATATTCTCACTCAAGGGTGAGCCCAAGTGGAAACGTTCGCCTGCACCTATAATGTTCTTCCACGGCAGCGCCGACCGCCAGGTACCCTACGGTAAGGCGACATTGTTCGGCATAGGTTTCTTTGGACCGAAGTTCCTCGTAAAGGAGTTTAACAAGCAGGAGTGGCCACACTGGTTCTACGACATTGAGTATCATACGCACCAGATTGCGGGCCTGCCAATGTTTGAGAATCACAACGAGATACTCACATTCCTCACGGAATTTGTCAAGGAACGCCGTCCGCTAACCATGACTACCACGGTGCGCGACAAGGATTTGGAGAAGGTCGATACCAACTTCAAAATCATGGATTATTTCGAGGCAAACTACGCACATTAATGAAACGCATTGGAGTTATATCGGATACTCACTCTACATTCGACGAGACGTTGCGCCAATTCCTCCGCGATGTGGATGAAATATGGCATGCAGGTGATTTCGGATCAATCGAGATGGCCGATCAGATTGCTGCATACAAGCCCACAAGAGGTGTTTTTGGCAATATTGATGGCGGCGTAATGCGTCGCAGCTATCGCGAGTTTGAGTTTTTTGAGTGCGAAGGCAAGCGGGTGCTGATGACGCACATCGGCGGCTACCCCAACCACTACTCCCCCGCTGCTAAACGCATGATCGAGGAGTGCCGTCCCGACATCTTCATTGCAGGACATTCACATATACTGAAAGTTATCTTCGATCCAAAATACAATCTGCTCCACATAAATCCAGGAGCCGCAGGCTGCTATGGATTCCATAAAGTGCGCACTGCCATACGATTTACCATCGATGGTGATGACATTCGCGACATGGAGATTGGCGAATGGCCAAGAATGGAGTAATCATTTAACATAATATTTCGCATCTTTACTTCGTTATATTGCCGACAAAAAAGGAAAACGAG
>JAGBYV010000207.1 GCA_017628595.1 Alistipes sp. | reverse complement strand
TCTCAATAACAAGGTTATGCATCTGTAAAAAAGCGACCTGCTCATCGCCATTTGCGGTCTGCATAACAAGCTGAAAACCCAACTGCTCATAAAAGGCCTTAGTACGTTCTATATCGTTTGTCGGAACGCCTATATGCTGCAATCCTGTGCAAAAATCACTTATCTTCATATCTCAATTATTTGTTAGTCCATACACTCTGCATCCTTGATGCGGCAACCCCACAAGGCGTAATAAAGCATGACGAGTTCGCAGACCAAAGCAATGATCCACGTCCACTGCCAACTGCCAACCGCATCGGCACATACACCCTGCAACACGGGAAAAACTGCACCACCAAAGACCCCCATCATAAACACACCCGACGCCTTAGAGGTATATTTTTTCAAACCCTTGATAGACAGCGTAAAGATACAGCTCCACATAACCGAGTGACACAGTCCCACAGAGACTAAAATCCACAGATTGTTGGTAACCATAGCCACCACGATTTGAGCCGCAGCTATGATGGTTGTCGCAGCCAACAACTTGCGAGGAGAGATGCTATCGAAGAAGCTGAAGGTCATACGACCAACCATAAAACCTCCCCAGTAGAGTGTTGCCAGCAGCGCAGGAATACCCAAATCCAAACCCCACAGAATCAAATGATCCTTGCCAAAGAATGAAAGGCCGTGACCTGCATCGATAAGTTCCATCGCGTGCAAATTGACATTTACACCAATTGACACCTCGGTGCCCACATAGAAGAAGATCGCTACGACACCCAACGTAAGATGCCTGAACGACCAGACGCTACGCTCCAGCTTCTCGTCACCCTCGGCGCGCGTACCCTCAATATCGGGCAGACTAAGGCGCGATGTTACGACGGTCGTAACGACTATACAGAGAGCAATGAGCAGGAAGGGAATCATCAGTTGGTCAGCAGTAACACTATCCAGAGCCACACCGGCAAAGATGATACCCGTAACGAAGAATGGGGCAATAGTAGTGCCGAAAGAGTTGATGGCACAAACTATATTCATACGCTGAACAGGCTGTGTATTAGGCAGATCGTAGGCCGCAACATAAGGATTGATAACCACCTGCAACAGAGCTGCCGACGTACCCATAAGGAACGAACCAAGCAGGAAGATAAAGTAGCCATAGGGGACCTGATCACCCATAATTGTCAGGTGCGCATCACCATAGTGAACCACAACCCACGATGAAAGCGAGTATGTAAGTAGTCCCGCCACCATCACGCACAGCGCACGCAGAAGAGTTATCTTATAGCCATGCTTGTTAATCCACTTGCCGCCCAGCGAGCTATTAAGAAGATAGCCCAGAAAGAAGAAGAACGAGATAAGCGTGGTGAGCGTATTTCTTAACTCATCGGCGTGTGAGAGAAAAGCAATCTTCAGCGGCCCCTGAAACTGTCCATTCACCGTAGTCAGAAAGCCTACTATGAAATATATGAATGTAAGAACCACAAAGGGTCCAAGTCCATTGCGCTTTTGCATATTCATAACATCTAAGTTGGGATTAATGGCCTTTACAATATACTCTCAAGCACCGGCATGGCACCTCTCTGCTTGATCTCGCTCACCATCTGCAGATATAACTCTACGAATGGCTGCGAAGCCTTCAGGTCGGTGCTGCTGAAAGCCGAAAGCGACAAGAAATCAACAGGATTATCGCTCGCTATAACGGCCTCATCCTCTGCGGTGAGCCACGGCTCAGCGACCTCAAACGACGCTCCATTGTCGTCCACCTTATACTTTAGATAGTGGCGATAGGCTGCAATCAGATATGCTACACGCACAAGCGCTACACCATCTGCAATCATCTTGATCAGATTGGGCATAACATATACAGGGAACTTCGATATACCATCAAAACACAAGCGTGCCACCTGATCGCTAACCGAACAGTTGCCAAATCTCTCAACAAGAGTCTGCTTGTAGAGTTCAAGATCGGTATTTCCGGGGGCGGGAACATAGGGCGTAATATCCTCATCCATAAATACACGCACAAACTTGGCTATACGCTCATCGTGCATAGCATCATCCACCTTGCGATAACCCGCCAGGAAAGAGGGGTAAGATAGCAATGTGTGAGAAGCATTGAGCAGACTGAGCTTCATATTCTCGTATGCAGTTACATCGTCTGTAAACTCAGCACCTACCGTCTCCCATGCCGGACGGCCTGCGATGAAGTTATCTTCGATAACCCACTGAATAAAATCCTCGCAATAGACAGGCGCCTTATCCTCCACGCCGTTCTTCTCATTTAATCGCACAATATCTTCGGGACGCGTGGCGGGCGTAATGCGATCAACCATACTATTGGGGAATGTGACATTATTTGCAACCCACTCTGCCAGCTCAGCATCCTGTGCCTTAAAGAATGTACTAAAGGCCTTGCGGGCGGTATTGCCATTATGCTGAAGATTATCACACGAAAGAATCGTTATGGGACCATTACCCAACGCCTTGCGGCGACGCAAACCCTCGGCAATGAATCCGAAAACGGTCTTGGGAGAGTGCGGGTTCTGCAAGTCATGCTCAATTGTCGGCTCGTCAAGGATAAACTCTCCTGTGGACTTCTCCATATTATATCCACCCTCGGTAATGGTGAGGGTAATTATGCGGATATTTTTATCAGCTATCTTTGCAATGATGGCCTCGGCCTCCTCCATTGCCCAATAAAGTTCAACCAGAGAACCAATACGATATGCCTCATCCACTCCGTCACGGCCACATACGGTAAGCGTATAGAGACGCTCCTGAGCTTTCAGCGAGCGATAGAGAGCCTCATCGCCGGGAAGCAGCATTGCGCCACATATACCCCACTGCTGCTGTGACGCATCTTCAAGAAGAAGATTGGTATAATACTCTGCGTGGGCACGATGAAAGTTACCTACGCCGATATGCAGAATACCTGCAGTAACCTGATTACGATTGTAATTGTAAGAAATTAGCTGTGTTTTCATAATTGTGAAGTATATAAATTACATCATTGGGCAGAATTACACTACCTTGCAACCTGTGCAAGGCATAACAAATTTACAATTTCAAGCGATAAAAGTCAAGTAATAGCAACTATTTTAGCGCAATAAAATGACAGAGGTTATTTAGATTATAATAATTTATACATGAAACGTAGTTCATTGTGTTGCTTTTTTCGTTTATTTGCATTGCTCACGATATTTTTCACTATCTTTAACACATGAAACGTCAGAAGATGACATACTATTTCATCTTGTGCATGGCAATGTTATGCCTTGCAACGGGGTGCGTCATGTCGAATCAGCCCTCACACGAGGAGTCGACCTATGTCAACGTTGGAGAGATGGCGCCCGACTTCTCGGTGAAATTGATCGACACTGGAGAACGAAGACTATCATCACTGCGTGGAGAGGTTGTAATGCTGGTATTCTTCTCTACATCATGTCCCGATTGCCATAATCAGTTTGCAGAGCTGAAACGCCTGATAAGCGAAAATCCTCCAAAATTCAAACTATTGGCAATATCGCGCGAGGAGACTATGGAGGAGACCATCGCATTTCGGGATCAATACTCTTTCCCGTTTGAGATGGGCATAGACCCCGACCGAACAATCTACAACCTATATGCATCGATGTACGTTCCCCGTACATTCCTTATAGATCGCAGTGGCAAGGTAGTGGCCTTGGACATAGAGTTCAACCCCGACAACCTGCAAACGATATGGGAGCAGGCTAATAATATGTAAAAAAATCCCCGACCATCTGGGTCAGGGATTTTGTTTATTCGATGGCCTCGGCCAAAATAGATATGGGATGTACAACGGGCTTCGATGTGGACATCTCAATCTGCCATTTACACGTCTCGCAGTCGGTAGAAACCATATCACAATCCGACGCCTCAATCTTGCGGAAGATACCGTCGCCGATAGCCTGCGCCGTTGGGTAGTTCTCCTTTTTGAAACCATACGTTCCGCCAATACCGCAACACTGCGAATCAAGGACGGTAAGTTCGACTGACGGAATCATACGCAACAACTCTATCGAGTAGTAACTCCAACCCAACTTTTCCATATGGCAAGCCGTATGGTAAGCCACTTTTCG
>JAGBYV010000206.1 GCA_017628595.1 Alistipes sp. | reverse complement strand
CATTGAGGTTGCTTCGCGCAATATTGAGGCTTTTCATCGTGCGCAGCTGCCACATCAGATCCGCGTGCAGACACAGCAGGGCGTGGAGTGCGTGCAGCGTCCCGTTCCGATTCGCAGGGTAGGACTCTATATTCCCGGTGGTACGGCACCCCTGTTCTCTACGGTGCTGATGCTGGCCTTGCCGGCACGCCTGGCTGGGTGTGAGCAGGTGATTCTTTGTACTCCGACCAATAAGCAAGGCGCGGTGGCTGCCGAGGTGTTGTATGCAGCGCGTCGTTGTGGTGTGACATCGGTCTATAAGGTGGGTGGTGCGCAGGCAATTGCCGCTATGGCTTACGGAACACAGACGGTGCCCAAAGTGGATAAGATCTTTGGCCCTGGTAATAGATATGTGACTCTGGCCAAACAGTTGGTGGCTGGTCGCAATACATCGATTGATATGCCCGCTGGTCCTTCGGAGGTGATGGTGATGGCCGATGAGTCGGCCGATGCACGCTTCGTAGCTGCCGATATGCTTTCGCAGGCCGAGCATGGCAGAGATAGTCAGGCTATTGTGGTCTGTTCAAGCGAGGCTATTGCCAAGGCTGTTGAGGCAGAGGTTGAGCGTCAGCGCGTGTTGCTCGCTCGCGCAGAGTATGTGGCCGAGTCGCTTGCCCATAGTCGCGCCATAGTCTTTGATTCGAAGGACGATATGATAGCCTTCGCCGAGGAGTATGCCGCCGAGCATCTTATTATCTCAATGGATGATGCCTGGGGCGTAGCCGATCAGATCACATCGGCGGGCAGTGTATTTATAGGAAATTACTCGCCCGAGAGCGCTGGTGATTATGCCTCGGGTACAAATCATACGCTACCCACATCGGGCTGGGCGCATTCGTGCAGTGGTGTGAATATCGATAGCTTTATGCGTAAGATGACCATTCAGCACCTTACTCATGAGGGCATTGAGGCCTTGGCTCCGACAATCATAGCCATGGCCGAGGCTGAGGGGCTGGAGGCACACGCTGCGGCCGTGAGAGTGAGAATTGAAAAGAGTTAGGTTATGAGAGATATCAACAAATATGTCAGAGGTGCGATAGCGGCTCTTACGCCCTATTCGACTGCACGCGATGAGTATGAGGGTGAGTTAGGAGTTTTTCTTGATGCCAACGAGAGTCCGTACGATAATGGATACAATCGCTATCCCGATCCGCATCAGAAGGCTCTTAAGGCGCAGATAGCGGCAATAAAGGGTCTGCCTGCAGAGAATATCTTTATCGGTAATGGTAGCGATGAGGCTATTGACCTTGTATTTCGTGTATTCTGCGAGCCGCGCGAGGATAATGTTGTGGCCATAGCGCCGAGTTACGGAATGTATAAGGTGGCGGCGGCCATAAACGATGTGGAGATTCGTGAGGTGCCCCTTGGTGAGGATTTTTCTCTTCCTGCGGATGCTCTGCTTGCGGTTGTGGACGAGAATACTAAGGCACTATTCCTCTGCTCGCCCAATAATCCTACAGCCAATTCGTTCCCACGCGAGGAGTTGATGCGTCTGGTTGAGCAGGTGGATTGTATGGTCGTAGTGGATGAGGCATATATCGACTTTGCCGAGGCGGAGAGCCTTGTGGGCGAGATTGCTTCGCATCCCAACCTTATCGTTCTGCAGACTATGTCGAAGGCGTGGGGTATGGCAGGCTTGCGTGTTGGCTTGGCGTTGGCAGATAGCCGTGTGGTGGCGCTTATGTCGCAGGTGAAGTATCCCTACAACATAAATGTAGCCACGATGCAGATTGTCAGCGATCTGCTGGCGAAGGGCGTAAGCGACGAGGTAGCGCAGATCAAGCAGCAGCGCTCGGTTGTAGCCAAGGCTTTGGCTGAGTTGCCGTTTGTGGAGCGTGTATATCCAAGCGATGCCAACTTCCTGCTGGTGCGAGTTGCGGATGCCGATGCTCTGTATGACCATCTGATTAAGGATGGTATTATTGTGCGCAACCGTACACGAGTTAAGGGTTGTGAGGGTTGCCTGCGTATAACCATTGGTCTTGCGCAGGAGAATGTAAAACTGATAGAGTCACTCAAAAGATATGAAAAGAGTAATATTCGTTGATCGCGACGGTACAATCATCACCGAGCCGCCGGTAGATTATCAGGTCGATTCGTTGGAGAAATTGGAGTTTGTGGCTGGTGCTATCTCTGCTCTGAAGTCTGTTGCAGAGCTCGATTATGAGCTGGTAATGGCATCCAATCAGGATGGACTGGGTACTACATCATTCCCCGAGGAGACCTTCTGGCCAGCACACACCAAGATGCTGCGTACGCTTGCGGGCGAGGGCGTATTCTTCGACGATCAACTTATTGATCCTACGCTCCCAGAGGAGAACTCTCCTACGCGAAAGCCGGGCGTGGGAATGTTCGGCAAGTATCTCACTGCGGAGTATGATATGGGCT
>JAGBYV010000205.1 GCA_017628595.1 Alistipes sp. | reverse complement strand
CAGTCTTTACTGTCGGGTTACGCTCCAGACGAGCAACCGTAACGAGGTTCATATAGTAGAATGCCAACTCGGTAAGCTCTGGCACCATACTCTGGATAAAGATTGTAGACTTTGTAGGGTCGATACCGCACGAAAGGTAGTCCAAAGCCACCTCGATAATGTTCTGACGCACCTTTTCGGGATTGTCGGCGTTATCGGTCAATGCCTGAGCATCGGCAATCATAATAAATATCTTCTCAAACTCTCCCGAGTTCTGCAACTCAACTCGCTGACGCAGAGAGCCTACATAGTGTCCCAAATGAAGTTTTCCGGTGGGGCGGTCGCCCGTAAGAATAATTTTTCCCATATTTCTTGTATCGTTTTTTTCGGTTAAATTCCCTTGATATAATATATATTAACTACAAAAGTAACAATTTATCGCCGATGAGCCAAAAAAGTTGTGCGCTATAATTTTTTTTTATAATTTTGTATAACACATTCAATCCTCATCACCATGAAAATAGACCATATTGCCATATGGTGCGACGATCTGGAGCGCATGCGAGAGTTTTATACAACCTACTTCGCCTGCGTTGCCAATGACATATATCGCAACCCAAGCAAAGGCTACTCATCCTATTTTCTGAGCTTTCCTGCGGGCTCGTCGCGCATCGAATTGATGCACCGCACCGACATTGATCCGGCTTCAGAAAGGAGAGGCTACACGAAGGGCTGGGCGCACCTCAGCATATGCGTTGGCGAGCGCAAAGATGTGGACAAACTGGTGGAGCGTATGCGCTGTGACGGGCATCGCATAGTGGGTGAGACGAGAGTCACTGGCGACGGTTATTATGAGGCTGTAGTGGAGGATGTGGAAGGCAACATTGTAGAGATTATAGCAAACAAATAAACATATGACAATCATTCAATTACAGTACCTTATCGAGGTAGCAAACTGCGGCAGTTTCTCGGCCGCATCGGAGCACTGTTTTGTCACCCAGCCATCACTCTCAATGCAGATAAAATCGCTGGAGGAGGAGCTGGGCGTAATCCTTCTCGACCGCTCTAAAAAACCGGTCATCCCTACCGAGGCGGGAGCTGTCGTAATTGCACAGGCACAGGAGACACTGAAGGCCTACAACACCATCCGCGAATCGGTAGCAGAGCTAAAGGGCGAGACCGCCGGCAAGCTGCGACTGGGTGTTATCCCCACCATCGCACCCTACCTGTTGCATAAGTTTATACCCGACTTCGTAAAACGCTATCCTCGCGTGGAACTGGAGATTCGCGAGATGGTGACGGGCGATATTATCGAAGCCCTGCGTCGCGACAAGATTGACGCCGCGCTGGTGGCAAGCGGAACCTGTGGTGAGGGCATACTCGAGCGCGACATGTTCAGCGACCGATTCTACGCCTACGTATCACCTGCAAATCCACTCTTCGAGCGCTCGAACATCCGCATCGAAGATATTGATATGAAGGATCTTATCCTGCTGAGTCAGGGCAACTGTATGCGTGATCAGATACTCGAGTTATGTCAGGCTCGACGCAATACGCCAGCGCACTACTACTTTGAGTCGGGATCACTCGACACGCTGATGCGAATAGTTGACTGCACAGCCTGCATGACCATCATCCCCGAGATGGCGCTGGAGTATATCCCCGCAGCGCGCAAAAGCCAGATCAAGACCCTTGCCAAGGGTGCCACATCGCGACGTATAGCCATTGCCGTTAGGCGTACATATGTCAAGAACTCCATCATCAACGCTCTGGAGAGTACAATCCTCGAGAAGATGCAGATGGAACTTGCGGCCAGATAAAAATCATACAAAAAGACCAAAAAAGTGCGGTTTGCTATAAAATAGCAGCCGCATTTTCTCGTTTATATGCAAACAGAGAAAACAGTTTGCAATAATTTTCGCAGTGTCATAAAAAAATTGTATCTTTGTGCGATTACATACCTATGTAAAAGTACAAACAATTTAATTTCCCCTTTGGGGCACAAAAACATTTATGGAAAAACTGATTGAAACTATAGTTACCGCTATTCAGGACAAAAAAGGTAAGGATATTGTATCATTGAATCTCGAAGGTTTCGACGGAGCCATCTGCTCACACTTCGTTGTCTGCAACGCCGACTCTACGGCTCAGGTTGCAGCCATTGCCGACGGCATCGAGCAGGAGGTGCTGGAGAAGCTGGGTGAGAAGGTATGGCGCATTGAGGGTCAGCAGAACGCCTTCTGGATTGCAATGGATTATCTGGATGTGGTGGTACACATCTTCCAGACCGAACTCAGAGAGTTCTATCGACTGGAGGAGTTGTGGGCCGACGCACCCATGAAGAAATACGAATACGAGTTATAAAAAATTATGGCAAAAAAGAGAAATAACAAAAATATCAACATCTACACGTTCCGCTTCAACTTCATGTGGGTATGGGCGGGAATCGTTGCCGCCATCATCATATACTCTTTCTTTGGTGAGGGGCGTGCTGTACCCGTAACCAGCGACTGGAACACGGTGGAGCAGATGATTCGCCAGGGCGAGGTAGAGCGCATAAAGGTTGTTAACAAGAATACTGCACAGGTATACCTCACCGATGAGGCCATTGCATCATACCGCGCAGGCGAGGAGAACAGCCTCTTCAAGAATCTGCCCGAGCAGGGTGAGCAGCTCAATTTCACCATCGGCTCGGTAGATATTCTCGATCGCGACGTCAAGCAGGCCATCACCGATTCAGGTCTGGAGGATAATCCCGTAACGCTGGAGTATCTGAACGAGACTACGGGCTGGAGCGAGATATTGCTCAATATCCTGCCATGGGTATTCCTCGTGGGAGTGTGGTTCTTCTTCATCCGCAGCATGTCGCGCGGTGGAGGTGGTGCCGGCGGTGGCATAATGAACGTAGGCAAGGCTCGTGCTCAGGAGTTCGACAAGGATAACCCCTCGAAGCGTGTAACATTCAAGGATGTTGCAGGTCTGTCGGAGGCCAAAGTCGAGATTATGGAGATTGTGGACTTCCTGCGCAAGGCTGACAAATATCGCGAGCTGGGAGCCAAGATACCCAAGGGCGCACTGCTTGTAGGCCCTCCGGGAACGGGTAAGACACTGCTCGCCAAGGCTGTAGCCGGCGAGGCAAATGTACCGTTCCTATCTATTTCGGGTTCGGACTTCGTGGAGATGTTCGTAGGTGTTGGAGCCTCGCGTGTGCGCGATTTGTTTGAGCAGGCAAAGCAAAAGGCTCCATGTATCGTATTCATCGACGAGATTGACGCCATCGGTCGCGCTCGTGGCAAGAATGCAGGTTTCTCGGGCAACGACGAACGTGAGAATACGCTGAACCAGATGCTCACCGAGATGGATGGATTCCAGACCAACGCTGGCGTGATCGTACTGGCAGCAACCAACCGTGCCGACATCCTTGACAAAGCGCTGATGCGTGCCGGTCGTTTCGACCGTCAGATCGACGTAGGTCTGCCCGATGTAAAGGAGCGCGAGGAGATTTTCGGTGTGCATATGCGTAACCTCAAATTGGCCGAGGGCATCGACCGCATGTTCCTTGCAAAGCAGACTCCAGGATTCTCGGGTGCCGATATTGCCAATGTATGTAACGAGGCGGCACTGATCGCTGCCCGCAACAATAAGTCACAGGTTGAGCGTGAGGACTTCATGGCCGCCATCGACCGCATTGTAGGTGGTTTGGAGAAGCGCAATAAGACCATGTCGCAGGCCGAGCGACGCGCCACAGCCATACACGAGGCTGGCCACGCTACGGTTATGTGGATGCTCAAGGATTGCGATCCCGTACTCAAGGTTACGGTTATTCCCCGCGGCAACAGTCTGGGTGCCACCTGGTCGGTACCCGACGAGGAGCGCGTTCACGTCACTAACGAGGTGCTGGAGGCTAAGCTTGCCGGTATGCTCGGAGGCCGTATTGCCGAGGAGGTAAACTACGGCACACTGGGAGCTGGAGCGCTGAGCGATCTGGAACGTGCAACCAAGATTACATACGCCATGGTAGCCTTCTATGGCATGAGCAAGAAGATTGGCCCCATCAGCTACTACGATGCCAGCGGCACACGCGATACATTTACAAAGCCCTTCAGCGAGCATACTGCCGTAGAGATCGACAGCGAGGTACGCCGCATTATGGAGGAGGCATATGAGCGCGCCCGTGCCATCATCGAGGCCAACAACGATAAGATCAATGCAATGGCCGACCTTCTGCTCGAGAAGGAGACAATCTATGCCGAGGATATTATCCCCATCCTGGGTGAGTCGGCACAGACCAAGGCTGCAATGATGGAGAACCCCGCAACGGAAGAGAACCCAACACCCGCAATGGCAGGCGTAACCGTTGCCGACTAACATTCAGACTATGAGCGATAAATTGAGAAACTTCATTATACGAGCCCTGAGCGGCATCGTCATGTTTGTCGTACTGCTCGGAGCCATACTCACCTCGCAGTGGAGTTTTGTGGCACTGATGGGCGTAATCGCCATAGGTGGCATGTGGGAGTTCTACCGCATGGCTGAGCAGGCCGGCTACTCGCCCATGAAACT
>JAGBYV010000204.1 GCA_017628595.1 Alistipes sp. | reverse complement strand
TCGTGAGGCGGCTATCGCCCCTTACGTTGAGGCTGCCGAGGCTGCGCGCCGCGTCGGTCTGGGACTCAATGCCGGCCACGATCTGAGCCTTGAGAATCTGACCTATTTTGCCGAGCGCATCCCCTGGTGCGACGAGGTGTCGATCGGTCACGCCCTGATTGCCGATGCACTCTATTATGGCCTGGAGAATACGGTGCAGATGTATCGCCGTTGTCTTATTCCTTCACTTAAGTAAAAAGCAATGAACGAGATAGTTACTCCACTGCAAAAACCCATATTCAAAACCATCTCCGCCATCGTCGATCGTCTTGGCGTGGAGGCCTACGTTGTGGGTGGCTACGTGCGCGATTACTATCTCCATCGCCCCTCGACTGATATCGATGTGGTGGTGGTAGGTAGCGGCATTGAGGTTGCCGAGGCTTTGGGTCGCGAGGTGCGTGGCAAGGTGTCGGTATTCAAGACCTTCGGCACGGCAATGGTACGCGCTGGCGGTCAGGAGGTGGAGTTTGTCGGAGCACGCAAGGAGTCCTACTCTCACGATTCGCGCAAGCCGCAGGTTGAGCCCGGCACGCTGGAGGATGATCAGCGCCGACGCGACTTTACCATCAACGCTATGGCGTGGTGTCTGAATGGCGACCGCTATGGCGAGCTGGTTGATCCCTTTGACGGAATGTACGATCTGGACGACTGCATTATCCGCACGCCGTGCGATCCCGACATCACCTTCTCGGACGATCCTCTGCGTATGATGCGTGCCATCCGTTTTGCCACTCAGCTCGGCTTCGATATTGACGAGGAGACCTTCGAGGCTATCGAGCGCAACAAGGAGCGCATAAAGATTGTATCGAAGGAGCGCATCGTAACAGAACTCAACAAGATAGTCCTTTCGCCCGTGCCCTCCATAGGTTTTGATTTGTTGCACATGACGGGACTCCTGGAGTTGATATTCCCCGAGATGGAGCGCCTGTGCGGAGTGGATAGGGTGGGCAACCACGCACATAAGGATAATTTCCGCCACACGCTCAAGGTGCTGGATAATGTGGCTCGCAAGAGTGATGATCTGTGGCTTCGCTGGGCGGCTGTGCTGCACGATATAGCCAAACCCTTGACCAAGGCTTACGATCGCAAGGTGGGATGGACATTCCATCAGCACGAGGTTGTTGGCTCGAAGATGGTGCGCGATATATTCCGCAGGCTGAAACTGCCGATGAACGAGCATATGAAGTTCGTGCAGAAGATGGTCTATCTGCATCTGCGACCTATCATTCTCTCGGAGGATATGGTTACCGACTCGGCCGTGCGCCGACTTCTGTTTGAGGCGGGAGATGATGTGGAGTCGCTGATGACGCTGTGTGAGGCCGATATCACTTCGGGTATTGACGCCAAGGTAAAACGTTTCCTGGCCAATTTCGAGTTGGTGCGCCGCAAGATGAAGGATCTGGAGGAGCGCGACAGGGTACGTAATTTCCAGCCACCTATTACGGGCGATATCATCATGCAGTGCTACGATCTGCGCCCCTGTGCCGCCATTGGCGAGATCAAGGAGGTGATCAAGAATGCCATCCTCGATGGCGAGATACACAACGACTTTGCTGAGGCCTACGCCCTGATGGAGCGTTTGGCCGAGGAGCGAGGTCTGAAGAAGGTGTGCGATGTGGCCGAGCCACAACCCGTCGAGCCGCAGCCCGATGAAGTTGCAACAGAGGAATAATCCAATATACGAAATATGAAAAACCTGTTTTTGACTGTGCGCATCGTGTGTGTTGCGCTTTTTGCGTTGATGCTCTCTTCCTGCAACCGTATGGCCGAGGTATATGTCACTTCGGGAGAGGGTGAGGTTCAGCTTAGTTTTGCGGAGTTGGGCAATGGCCAGCTGCGCAGGGTTACTCCCGCTGAAGGGAATTACATCACCCTGCAACCCGAACAGACCCTGCAGCCTATCTACGGCTTTGGTGCCGCCATCACCGGATCTACCTGCTACAACCTGCTGCAGATGACTGAGGAGGATCGTGAGAAGACCCTTCAGGAGTGCTTCTCGCCCGAGCAGATGGATATGAGCTTTATCCGCATATCGATCGGAGCATCGGATTTTTCGCTCGATGAATATACCTGCTGCGATAAGGAGGGTATCGAGTTCTTCGAGTTGCACGAGTACGATCGACGCGACCTGATTCCCATCCTGAAGCGCATCCTTGAGATCAACCCATCGGTTCGTATTGTTGGTTCGCCCTGGTCGTGTCCCAAGTGGATGAAGATCAACGAGCAGACCGGTGAGCCCTACGATAGCTGGACGGGCGGCATTCTCAATCCCAAATATTATGACGACTATGCCGAGTACTTCGTGCGCTGGGTAGGCGAGATGGAGGCCGAGGGTATTCCCATCTATGCCATCACCATCCAGAATGAGCCGCTGAACCGCGGTAACTCTATGTCGCTCTATATGGGCTGGGAGCAGCAGCGCGACTTTATTCGCGACCACCTGGGCCCCGAATTCGAGCGCAACGATATAGATGCCAAGATCTGGATCTTCGACCACAACTACAACTACGATAACATCCCCGATCAGCAGGGCTACCCTCTCCATATCCTTGCCGACAAGGAGGCTGCGAAGTATATCGACGGCTCAGCGTGGCACAACTATGGAGGTCGCGTGACCGAGCTTGATCGCATCTATGAGGCCTATCCCGACCTGGATATCTTCTTCTCGGAGGCTTCGATTGGC
>JAGBYV010000203.1 GCA_017628595.1 Alistipes sp. | reverse complement strand
GTCTTCAACGGAGTTGTAGGTATATGTACCATAAGAGTTGGCTAAATAGCGGTTGTGGATATTGTAGAACTCATGGTGCATACCGAGGGTAATGGAGTGTGATCCACGCTCCATGATAAGATCATCGGTAAGGGTTATAACATTTTGCGTAAGGTCGTTGATGCCTGCATATCGGTTGTTGCCGATGTTGATGGCTACACCTCCCGTAGTGCCGGCATTGCGGATGATTACACTCGGTAGATCGCCCCCTACATCGGGCTTGCGGCCATCGCCCACGCGTGAGTAGCCTATACGAAGCGAATTGTGTGTATGATCCGACAGACGTGACTCCAGAGCCAGAGCCAGATAGTGTGCCGTGCTGTAGTTGGCATATCCCGAACCGTTGAATGTAAACGAAGAGAGTGAATTGGCATACTCTTCGGCTCGAGCGTCAAGGTATGAATAGCTCGCCGAAAGACGGTTGCGTGAGTTTATATGCCAATCGAGTGTAGCGAGCAATGAGCCGGAGCGTTGTTCTACATTGCGACGTCCCACGCCTCCTCCATCGTAGCCCGTAAGAGCCTTGTAACGATCGGAGATGCGTTGTAGCTCTGCGCCATCAAGGAGCGCTCCATCGTAGCCAAGATAATACGACGAAGGAGATGCTTCGTGATTAAACTCGCCGCTAAGGAAGAAGAATAGCTTATTCTTGATGATTGCTCCACCCAGCGTGGCACCATAGATCTGTGTCGATTGATGCTCCAGCTTCTTGCGCTCGGCCACATTGCGGCCTGCCGTTGTGCCGTAGAAGTTGTGATCGTTGTAGTAAGTGTATGCGCTACCCTTGAATTCGTTGGTGCCCGACTTTGTGATGGCGTTGATTGCACCACCGCCAAAGCCGCTCATTCTCACGTCGTAGGATGCAACGACAACCTCCAGTTGCTCGATAGCATCCAGGGCTATGGGGTTAGCATTCGATAAACCTCCATTTGTACCCGATGACGACAGACCATACATGTCGTTATTGGCCATGCCGTTGATCATGAACTGGTTATAACGGTTGGCTACGCCGCCGTATGACATTCCGCCACTCTTCGTTGCAACGGCTTGCGGCATAAGACGCACAACGTCGTATAATGAGCGCGATACCGAAGGCATCTGCGATATGAGACTCTCGTCGAATTTACTGGTCATCTGGCTCGACTGCACCTGTTCAGCGGTGACTACAACGGCATCGAGCGTGGTCGATGGTCGGAGTACGATATCCTCGGTGTGCATATCTCCTACGCGGAGTGTTATGCCTTCGCGGCGCACACTCTCATAACCGACATAACTCACCTCCAGAATATATCCATCCGATGGACGGATACCGTGGAGTGAGTAGCGGCCCTGCACATCAGCCACGACAGCATACTCGCTACCCGTTGTGGGGTGCGACAAAATGACGGTTGCGCCGACTAACTTTTCTTGGGATTGATTGGTGATAGCACCGCTCAGCGAAGCGGTGGTAATTTGCGCGAAAGCACTATATATACATAATAATGCCGTAAACAGGCATATAAGTCTCTTCATTACAGTTTGTTTTGGGGCACCTATCTACGGTGCAAGTTCAACACACGTTACCTTTGTCCTCGCAGGCAAAGGCTATCAGATGCAAATATATAAAAAATTTACTATTTTTGCATATTCTTGTAAACATTATGGACGCCATAGCACAATTTTTTATCGATTGGGGATATATTGGTCTCTTTCTTTCAGCTCTGCTGGCTGGTAGTATTCTGCCCTTCAGTTCGGAGTTGGTGCTCACCGTATTGGTACAGATGGGTGCCGATCCGATGCTCTGCCTGATGTCGGCATCGATAGGTAATACGGTAGGTGGATTGATATGCTATTGGCTTGGCTATCTGGGCAATATGGAGTGGATTGAGCGCTGGCTCAAGATTGACCACCAGAAGATGCAACGTGTTGAGGGCAAGGTGCGGAAGTATGGCGCATGGATGGGTGTGTTCGGCGTTTTGCCATGGGTTGGCGATGTGATTATCGTATTGCTTGGTCTGTTGCGATGCAATATATATGTCACCACTATTACAATGTTTGCCGGCAAGTTCGGCCGCTATCTGCTCATGTTGCTTGCCCTGCAGGGTGTAAATTCTCTATTTTAATATATAAGGTATCTCGGTTTTTCTCATTTTTTCCGACGCAGAGGCCTGTTTGGTGCAGAGTTTGAATATGCTGCCGATGATTAACAGGCAATCTTCTAATTATGAGAAAAATTCTACTTCTATTGCTGGCTGTGACAGCATTTATCGCCAAGAGCGATGCCCAGGTCGTTGGTATTAAGACCAATCTCGTACAGTGGGCAACCGTATCACCCAATCTGGGTGTGGAGATAGGCTTGGGTAAGCAGACAACCCTCGATATCTCGGC
>JAGBYV010000014.1 GCA_017628595.1 Alistipes sp. | reverse complement strand
GTAGCTTTTTTTCTAATAGTATGTACCACATAGTGACGGAGGGGTGAAAAATAATTCAAAATTCAGATCTTCTTTCTACGTCATTACCCGACACCCGCAGGGTGGCGATGGTAATCCTCCTCTCAATCTGCGTTCACTACCCCGAGGATGCCCATCGTTGCCAAAGCAACGGGGCATGACGTAATTATGGCACATTTCTGCATTTTAGGGCACAACTAATACTGCATTAGCACCCACACTGAAGCTACAGACGTCCTCCCTTGTTAAAAGAATCGCAAATCTCAATAGATAATTTGAATTCTACTCGAACAAACTTTCAACAAATTTAAGCGTCTGTTCATCGAAGTGTTGCCAGCGTGTAACAACCTCACACTCGTCATTGAGCAGAATAAAACAGGGTATTGAGGTCACCTCATATCGTGTGGCAATATCAGTCTCCTCGGCAAAAAACAACTCCTCCGCCATAGGCTCTCGGCTCAACACTTGCGGATAGCGAGCCAGGCCATGTTGCTCTATGCCTTTTTTCCACGCCTCCACATCTTCATCCGACGATATACCAATAACGCGCAGACCTCGATCATAGTACTCATCATATAGTCGCCGTACGGCAGGCATCTCCTCGATGCAGGGAGCGCACCAACTTGCCCAAAAATCAAGTAGCAGATAACCGCCCTTATGCACTTGCTCCGACATCAGCACCCGTTGTCCATCGGCGCCATTTCGTTCAAAATCAAAAGCTTTATCACCCTCAAAGCCACCCACTTTTGAGGCAGATAGTTCGATGCGTTGCATAGCCAACTGCCCCAAAGCACTTTGACGACTCACCTGCGGAAGACGGTTATAAAGTGCATGTGCTTCATCGTTAGATATAATCTCGTTAAAGAGCAGATAATATAACATATAAGGTGCTATGGCATAGTCTAAATGTGCTGCCATAAAACCTCGCATACGCTCCAACTCCTGCGTCTTTACCTCACTAAAAGTATGCACACAATTATAAAACTCTCGCATCAGGCTATCTGCTTCGGGGGCACCTCTCTGCGAGGCCTCAATCCACCGTTGATTTGCTTCTTGTACATTACGATTGCTCTCATACATCTTTCGTGCAGTGTCGCCCATCCAGCGACGATACTCCTCAAATTCGGCCTTGATGCTCACGCCCTGCAATGTAAAATCATAGGGACGTTCACGCTCCATCTCAAGCGTCATACGGCCTGCATCTATAAAGAAGCCCACCTCGTCCATATTATTAAATACAAGCGAAGCATAAGTCAAATCAGATAACTCGCCCTCGAAAGTAAATTTATCGTCCACGACCTCCGCAGTCAGCGTGCGACGATACCACACTCCATCTTTCAATTGGGGATATATGAGCATAAGCTGCTCTCCCGTTTGAGCACCATGAATCACACCTTTTAACACAAATGTATCATTAGGTTTAGCGCACGAAAGCAGTAGCAACGATAGGGTAGCAATAAGTAGTCTTCTCATAATTACATATTTGCAATAGCACAGATATGGTTATAACGCACAATTTGCCTATATATTATATCTGTATTAAAAAAGACTAATAAACATCTTGAGTCTATTAGCCTTTTCTAAATCTTACTTCAGAAGTATCGTACAGCGCTCGGCGCTCAGGTCGGCCACACGCTGTGCCCACACCTTGGGAGGGTTCTCCACGGGCTGTGCCCACCAGAAGCCGTTTGACGAGTAGGTGACAACGGCCTCCTCCTTCGTTGTTCGCATCACGGCATAGCCTATATCGCCATAGAAGGTCGAGGGCAACGAGATGTGAGGCACCATACGCTCGGGATCGCGCGGACGGATAATACGCACACCCTTGTTCCACACGTGAACGTGGGCGTAGATATATGCCACTACGGCCGACGACTTGGCAATCACCGCCTCGAGGTTGGGCATCTCACCAAGCGGATGGTGAGCACCGAGAATCACGGGGCGCTTAGCCGTAGAGAGGTACGACTCCAGCCACTTGATCTGCTCGTCGTCCATCTTTCCATTGACATTCGTTGACTGACCGCGCTTCAGATTGGGCAACTCATCCAGCGAGTCCAGCACCACAAAATCCACATCGGGCAGCTCGACAATAGTAACTACACGACCTGCCACCTTGGTCTGCGTGCGGTACTCCTTGAAGACCTCAAAGAATGGTTCACGGCGGTCGTGGTTACCCATAGCCATCGTGATGCGGATACCAGCCTCCTGCAAGGGACGGAACAGACGTGCAGCATACTCGTAATCCTCCTTCAAGCCATGATCCCACGCCACATCGCCCAGGATAATGAGGTTCTTGGGCAGGGGACGCATAGCCAGAATCTCGCGTGTCTGCTGCTCAAAGCAGATGGGGTTGTAGGGGTAGTGCTTGGGCTTACCCTGCTCATCGAAATCACCGCTGATGTGAATATCACCCATAAGTATCGTTGTGGCATCGCCCGACACATCAGCCAGAGATAGGCTCTCGACCTGACGCATCACTGATGCCGAAGCCGAAGGCACAAGAGCCGTGCCCGACAGGGCCAATATTGAGGTTAAAAAATCTTTTCTACGCATAGTCTGTTTATGTTAGTTGTTTATCGTTTTGTTTCTCTAT
>JAGBYV010000202.1 GCA_017628595.1 Alistipes sp. | reverse complement strand
CTGGCTTGTAGCCCTGGCCACATTGGCAGTGCTTATCGTTGTAAGCTTCATTCCGCCCATCAGCGTGGGCGGTGTGTCGTTGCGCCGTGCAAGCATCATATCAGACCTCATAACAATGCAGAGCAGTGCCCTCGCCGATGAGGCTCTGGCTGAGACTGCACCCGAGATAGACGTGGAGGAGTTTGAGGTTGACCTGGAGCAGGTGGCACAGACCGTGGCACGCACCACCGCCACCGCATCGCCTACGGGCGAGGCTACATCGGCATCGTGGGAGGGAATCTTCGACGAGCAACCCACAGGCGGCGACGTGACCGAGAGCGCACCCCTGCCGCTGGATGCGATACTCACGGCTGACTACTCGGATATTCTGCCCGACGAGGCTCTCATAACCAGCGTGGAGGAGTTCCGCGGTGACGACTTCGACACTCCGCTCAACCGCTTCTACGAAAAACTGCTGGCAGGACAGGAGCCTGTGCGAGTGGCATTTATGGGCGACTCGTTTGTCGAGGGCGATATACTGACGGCCGATCTGCGTGAACTTCTGCAGGATACATTTATGGGTGGCGGAGTAGGCTTTGTACCCTTCGCATCGCCCTTCACCGGCTTCCGCCAGACAATCAAGACCACATCGAAGGGTTGGACACCCTACAACATAATGCAGCGCAAATCCGTTCCCGAGCCCTACGTGGGCGACTTCTTCGTATCGGGATGGGTGGCACGCCCTGCAGCGGGAGCATCGACACGCTGGGAGATGTCGTCGAAGCGTCGTCATCTGGAGGAGTGCTCGCGCGCAAGACTGCTCTTCATATGCCGCCAGGCGGCCAGCATAGGCCTTACGCTGAACGATGGCGAGGAGCGCATCTTCGAGTTCGAGGCCGACGATGTGGTACGACAGATTGTCGTGGAGGAGGAGCGCATCACATCGCTCGAGATGAAGGTACTGAGCGGCGAGGCCGGATTTACGGGCATAGGCGCCGACTTCGACTCGAAGGAGGGCGTGGCCGTGGATAACTTCTCGATCCGCAGCAACAACGGTCAGGCTATGTTCTGGTCGTCGGCAGCGGTGAATGCACAGATACACACGATGCGAGCTTATGACCTGGTGATCCTGCAATATGGACTCAACATAATGCAGGCCGACAGGCACAACTACTCGCTCTACGGCGAGCAGGTAGAGAAGATGATCCGCTATGCGGAGAGTTGCTTCCCCGGAGCGGCAATCCTCGTTATGGGTGTAAGCGACCGCTCACAGCGTGGCGAGCAGGGCATAGTGCCCATGTCGTCGGCGGTGGATCTGACAGCCTCACAGCGCGAGGCCGCCGAGAAGTGTGGCGCATCGTTCTGGAACACCTATGAGGCTATGCAGCGACTGGGTGGCATGACCCGCTTTGTGGAGAATGGCTGGGCAGGCAAGGACTATACGCACATCAACTATGCCGGTGGTCGTGAGATTGCACGCCAGCTCTACTATGGTCTGCTGCAGGGAGCGCAGAACCGCAGTCGCACGCTGCGTCAGCGTATGGAGGATGCGCAGCCCGTGCTGCCCGAGCGAGAGCTGGAGATAGCCGAGCCCGAACTAAATATTGATAGTCTGATTACCATCGAATTGTAGAGATGCAACTACCCATAGAAATAGAAGAACTCCTCGGCCGAGCTTGTGAACTGCTTGTTTACGACAGCTCGGCACCGCTTATTTTCAATAGCGGTCTGTTCCTGTTTCTGTTTGTGGGCTTTATGACGTTGTATCTGCTCCTGCGTCGCACCACTACGCTGCGCATACTCTACGTCATTGCCTTCTCGCTCTACTTTTATTACAAATCGAGCGGGTTGTACTTCCTGCTGCTGCTGTTCGCCTCGGTGAGCGACTACTGGATAGGCTTCGCCATAGCCGCATCGAAGGATCAGGTGGCACGCAAGCAGCTGGTGGCACTCTCGGCAATCATAAACCTGGGTATGCTGGCATACTTCAAGTACACCAACTTCTTTATCGAAATTGCCAACAGCGTGGTGGGTGCAGGATTCCTCGACTTTAGGAATATATTCCTGCCCGTGGGTATATCCTTCTTCGTATTCCAGTCGATGAGCTACACCATCGACATCTATCGTGGACACATCAAGCCCCTGACACGCTGGACTGACTATCTGTTCTACCTCTCGTTCTTCCCGCAACTTGTGGCGGGTCCCATCGTGCGAGCCAAGGATTTCATTCCGCAGATACGTCGTCCGCTCATGGTCACGCGCGAGATGTTTGGCCGAGGCATAGCATTTATTATTATCGGACTGATAAAGAAGGCCATCATCTCGGATTACATATCGCTCAACTTCGTCGATCGCATATTCGATGAGCCGGCGCTCTACTCCGGCTTCGAGTGTCTGATGGGTATCTATGGCTATGCACTGCAGATCTACTGCGACTTCTCGGGTTACTCGGATATGGCCATAGGTATTGCCCTGCTGTTGGGCTTTCAGTTCCCCAAAAACTTCGATGCGCCCTACAAGTCGGCCACCATCACCGAGTTCTGGCGCCGCTGGCACATATCGCTATCGTCATGGCTGCGCGACTACCTCTACATCTCATTGGGCGGTAACCGCCGTGGCACGCTGCGTACATATCTCAACCTTATAATCACGATGGTGCTGGGAGGATTGTGGCACGGTGCAGCGGTACGCTTCATCCTCTGGGGTGCGCTGCATGGCGTAGCTCTGGCACTGCATAAGATGTGGCTCTCGATTGTGCCATGGGCTAAGGCCAACGGCAAGGATATGAACCCGCTATTGAGGCTGCTGGGCGTCGTTCTCACCTTCCACATCGTCTGCCTGGGCTGGCTACTCTTCCGCGCCGAGGATATGCAGACCGTACACCTGATGCTCTACCAGATCCTGCACTCGTTCAACACCTCGATTATCCCGCAGTTCATTCTCGGATATAAAGAGGTGCTGGCTCTGATCGTGCTGGGATACTTCATGCACTTTATGCCCGCACAGATCGACAGCGACCTGCAACGCAAGGTGGGCAACGCCTCATTCTGGTGGCAGGTGGCAATGCTCGTCGCTGTTGCGTGGTGCGTAATGCAGATAAAATCGAGCTCAATTCAGCCATTCATCTACTTCCAGTTCTAAAGTGGACAAATAGCAAAAGTGTAAAAATGGTACACTTTTTGATACATTTTGCACCAGACAAAGGGACAAATACGTGAAAATTTGAATGAAAATTTGCGAATTTCGAGAAATTTACATATCTTGCACTCACAAAAATAAATTTTTAACTCTTAAAACACGTTTGCCTATTGAAGAAATTTCTACTCTTTGAACACATTTAAAATTAGGAGAGTATGAACACACAGTTGTTAAGCGATCAAGTATTGCTTAATCGCTATCTTTCAGGCGATCGTAGTGCCATATCACAACTTATCGACAGACACTCGAAGAGGGTTCGTGACTACATTCGTATGATGGTCAAGGATCATGACGTGGCTGATGATATCCTCCAGGAGACATTGATTAAAGCAGTCCGCGTCATCGACGAGGGACGCTATGCTGATACGGGTAAGTTTCTGTCATGGGTATTGCGCATTGCGCACAATCAGGTTATAGACTATTTCCGCTCGCAGAAGAGCCAGCGCACGGTGAGTGAATCGGACGCGGGCTACAATGTGCTGGGTACGCTACGCTTTGCTGAGCGCAATGTCGAGGATCGTATGATCAGCGAGCAGATCGAGGCCGACGTGCGTCGAATGATCGATTCTTTGCCCGAGGAGCAGAGGGAGGTGGTTGTGATGCGTTACTACGCCGGCATGAGCTTCCAGGAGATAGCCGACCAGACCGAGGTGAGCATCAACACGGCGCTGGGCCGCATGCGCTATGCGCTGATCAATCTGCGCAAGATGATCAAGGAGAATAACGTCATCCTGAACTAAAAGCGAAAAAAAACGTATAAAGACGAAAAAATCGGCAAAAAAGAGGATTTTTAGCACAATAAATCCACCATAGGCTGCGTTAATTAGTCAAACCGAAGTGCCTATGGAAGATTTCGACGACAAATTACAAACCGAGATAATCGCAGAGGAGGATAGGCTCTTCATGAGTCAGGTGATATGCGAAGAGGCAGATCTGTTCTACATGGATTGTTATTTTCGCGAACTCTTTAGCCAAAAGATTATCGAATGAGAGGGAAAGAGGTTGCAGTGTATCAGATACAGGCAACCTCTCTTTTTTTGTGGTGTGAACAACATTTTTGTGCGCAGCACATAAAAAGAGCCGAAAAAATGATAATTATTTGATTTTTTACCACATAATCGGGATTATTTTATTACCTTTGTCGAAGCGTTACAAAGCAATGGCGGGATTTTTGCCGCCACACGCGCCTATGATGCGGATATGGTGTAATTGGTAGCCACGTCAGACTTAGGATCTGATGCCGAGAGGCGTGGGGGTTCGAGTCCCTTTATCCGCACGGTTTGGATCCTGCTCATTGAGGTGAGCAGGTTTTTTTATAGAATATGCCCAGAAGTATCACCTTACAACTACCGCCGCGACTTTCGGCCGATGCCGAATTCTACACCTCGATGGCTGCCCGACAGATGGGCATACGCCGCGAGGATGTGGCGTTGGTGCGTGTAGTGAAACGCTCGATCGACGCCCGTCGCTCGCCCGTGAAGGTGAATCTTACGCTCGAAATATTTGTCGATCAGGAGCCACAGCCTGCGCCCCTGCACTTCGACTACCCCGATGTGAGCAACTCTACCGAGGTCATTGTCGTAGGATCGGGCCCTGCGGGTCTGTTTGCTTCGCTACGACTCATTGAGCTGGGGCTGAAGCCCATCCTCTTGGAGCGAGGCAAGGAGGTGCTGCCGCGAAAGCGCGACATCGCCCTTATTAACCGTAACCTGGAGATCGACCCCGATTCGAACTACGCCTTTGGTGCTGGTGGTGCGGGCACATTCTCCGACGGTAAGCTCTTCACCCGCAGCAAGAAACGTGGCGACTACAACAAGGCTCTGCAGACGCTTGTATTCCACGGTGCTACGCCCGAGATTCTCTACGAGGCACACCCCCACATCGGCACTGACCGTCTGCCGCGCATCATCAGCAACATTTGCAACACCATCACAAAGTCAGGAGGTCAGATCCACTTCTCATCGAAGGTTACAGGCTTTGAGGTGGAT
>JAGBYV010000201.1 GCA_017628595.1 Alistipes sp. | reverse complement strand
TCTCGCTCAGCACGACCATACCGCCCGAGCCCATGATAGCCCCCAAGCGGTTCAGCGCATCGAAATCGACCTCCGTGTCGCACAACTCAGCAGGAATACAACCGCCCGACGGGCCACCCGTCTGCACGGCCTTGAGGCGCTCGCCACCCTCTACGCCACCACCGATCTGCTCGACAATCTGACGTATGGTAGTACCCATAGGCACCTCAATCAGTCCTCCGTGGCGCACCTTACCTGCCAGAGCGAATACCTTAGTGCCCTTGCTCTTTTCGGTGCCGACCTTGCGGTACTCCTCCACACCACGACGGATGATGTAGGGTATCTGGCTCAATGTTTCAACGTTGTTAATCAGCGTAGGGCAGCCAAACAATCCCTGCTCGGCGGGGTAGGGCGGACGCTGCGAGGGGAAACCTCTTCGACCCTCGATAGAGCTGATGAGGGCGGTCTCCTCGCCACAAACAAATGCACCAGCACCCTTAAACACCTCTATCTCGAATGAGAAGTCACTGCCGAAAATATTCTCTCCCAGCAGGCCCTGACGACGGCACATATCAAGAGCCTTCGTAATGCGGATAACGGCCTGCGGATACTCAGCACGGATGTAGAAGATACCCTTCTGCGCTCCTACGGCGTAGGCAGCGATGAGCATACCCTCGATCACTCGCAAGGGGTACGACTCCAGCAGAATACGATCCATAAATGCTCCGGGGTCGCCCTCGTCGCCGTTGCAGATGACATATTTCTTCTCGCCCTTGGCTGCAGCTACCAGCTGCCACTTGCGACCCGAAGGAAAACCTCCACCTCCACGGCCACGGATACCGCTGGCCAAAACGTCGTTAATCAGCGCATCTCTGTCGCCCGACTTGATAACCTTCTCCAAAGCATCAAATCCTCCGTGAGCACGGTACTCATCCAGATCGAGCGGATTGATGTGACCATAGCCTTCCGTTGAGATACGCACCTGATGGTCGAGGAAAGTATTGATCTCGCCCGTGCGCTCCTTCTCGGGTTTATAAAGGATGTTGTCCCACGTCTGGTCGGTGTGCAACATATCAATCTGATTCAGCACGGCGTTCTTCAGTCGCTTCAGGGGGCTTGCAGCGGGGAAGTGGTGCAAGAGAATCTCCTTGATCTCCTCCGCTCGCACATTGGGGTAGCGGGTAATCTCGCCCGTAGAGTCCACAACATCAATCAGCGGCACCTGATTACAAGCACCCACGCACGAAATAGGCTTTATGCGTACCGCAACACCCAACTCACGCTGCGCCTTCATCACCGCTTTATATATCTCGGCCGTACCACTCACCTGGCAGCAGTTCTCCATACCCAGACGCACCTCGCCTACGTATGCAACTTCGCCATTCTCATCATCCGCGCCCTTGGGTGCAGACTTCAAGAACTCCTCGTGCTCCTCCAGCACGGCCTTCACTCGGCCTGGCTGCACGTGGCCATATATCTGCTCGTCAATCTGCACTACGGGAGCCAATGCACAGCATCCCAGGCAGGCGATCTTTTCGACCGAATATTTGCCGTCGGCCGTGGTTACGCTATCCTCCTCAATATTCAACTCACGGCGGAAAGCATCATACACGGCTCCTGCACCCTTGACGTGGCAGGCAGTACCGATGCATACCTTGATGGTGTGCTTGCCGTAGGGTATGAGTTTGAACTGCGAGTAGAACGTCGCCACGCTGATAAGATTGGCTCGTGTAATCTCCGTGCGCTCATATACTCGCTCCAGGGCATCCGAGGGAAGATACGAAAACTCCTCCTGCAGAGCCTGAAGCAGCGGGATGGTCATCTCACGCGTGCGACCCACACGCTCGATGATGGCATCGACACGCTTGGCTACGGCTCGACGCTCGTCATCAATATTATTTAAACAGTTTTGACACGACATAATCTTCTACTTTCTTTACTCCGATACGCAGTAGAGCGTATTCAATGAACGGATTACTACCTTACCATCGAGGAATGCGGGTGTAGCATAGGTCATCTCGCCCGTCTCGAATGTGCTTATCTGCTGGAGGTTATCGTCAGCGGTGAAGACATAAACCTGACCGCTGGTTCCGATGATGTAGATCTTGCCATCGACAACCATAGGCGAAGAGTAGAGCTCCATATTAAGTTCGCGCTCGGCTTTGAGCTCACCCGTCTTGGCATCGAAAGCAGCCAACACGCCGTAGGTCGTAGCGATATACAATCGGCCGTTAGCATACACGGGGCTGGCAACCTCGGGCATATAGTCCGTAGCCTCCCACAACACAGAGCCGTCGGCACCATTGATAGCCATAATCTTGGCATACTCGTTGGCGGCGAAGATAACGCCGTCGCCACTGCACGGGCTGGGGCATACCTCGCCAGACATGCCACTTACGCTCCACAACTGCTCACCCGTCGAAGGGTTGTAGGCACGCACCTCGGGATTACCCATCAGCACGAGCTGTGCCTGACCGCCTACAGAGGCGATGATGGGAGAGCTCCAGCAAACCTTCTGGTTGCGATCCTTCTGCCAGCGCACGTTGCCCGTAGCAATATCCATCGCTAAAATCTTCTGCGAGTCGCTATTGTCGTACTGCACGAATACTATTCCGTTCCATATAAGAAGCGACGACACGAAACCATACTGATTATCGGGCACACCCAGATTCTTGGCCCATACTCGCTTGCCATCCATGTCGGCACACATTATGTCGCCCGTAGCGAATACGGCACAAACGTAGCGGCCATCGGTTGCGGGTGATGCCGATGCATAACCCGTGTTGCTTGCTACGGCAGGGGGTGTCGAAGGAGAGCCAGCAATGCCCGTTGCGGGAAGTGTCCAGAGCAGATCGCCCGTAGTGAGGTCGTGGCAATAGAGTTCGCGCGATGCCTCATCACCGCCCGTATAGAATATGCGGTTGTTATGCACGGCGGGAGATGAGAATCCCTGCTTGGTTGTGAGGGTGTGCTTCCACGCAATCTTGCCGCCACCGGCAAAGTCCCACGTTGTGGGAATATTGCGAGCCGATGAGTGACCGTTGGAGTTATTACCACGGAACATACCATGATTTACACGTGCTGCCGCAGGCGCTACGGGCGTTGTTGAGGCCTCCTCCGCGGTCTGCTCCGTTGCTGCCTCATCGGTAGTCTCTGCTTCGGTCTGCTCGTCCTCGGCGGGTGCGGCCTCTACAGTTTCTGTGGGTGTAGCCTCAGCCACAACAGACTCGGCGGCAGGCTCCTGGGGCTGCTCGGCTACGAGAGTCTCCTCTTCGGCAGTTTTATCACTCTTTAACCATTGGGGATTTGATGCGACAACGAGAACCAGTGCCACAACAGTAAGTGAGGCGGCAAGCCACTGCACATATTTGCGCGAACGGCTCTTTACAAGCCACTCATCAAACACATCAATATCCTTGGGCGCAATGTGCAAAACATCGGCATAGTAGCCACGCAAACAAAATACAAACACCGCACTCATAAAGAGCAGGATATATATACCCGTCTTGAGGTGCTCCTCCTGCACAAAGTAAGCTTTGCGCGAGAGCAGGTCCAGCTGACGTATCTGCGCCTGCAGGTCGGCATTGTCGGGGTTGGTTTCGTTCAGGCTTTTGAGCGTTGTCATAACCTCGGTTTCGAGAGGAGTTATGTTTCTCACCTGAAAATAGTTGGCCACAAGCATAATAGATAGCGTAAGCATAAATATGCCTGTCACCACAGCAATAGTTCTGTAAATATCCTTTTTCATCTGAATGTTATTATTTCTCTTTGTCACTCTTCCCAATTTCTCTATTCTGCGGACAATACTCAAAGCAACGTCCACACGCCACACAGGCGGCGTTATCTATCTCATAGGTCTCACGACGACGTTTCACCGAGAAACGTATCAGCGCAATGGCCAGCACCATTCCCATCAGCGCACCAGCCCAAGTGCCATAGGTGCGATAATCGGCAACAACAGCCTCTTTCACCACAGCGAGTTCATCAAGTGTACCGTTACGCATATAGAAGCCTTCAACTTCCAGAGGAATAGTCTCGGGAGCTGATTGAGCTTCATATGTTACGACCATATCGTAGAGACGTACATCCTTATGAGCGCGGCTCAGTCCCTCGGCCGACATACGCATAAGCAGTGCGCCCAACACCATCAGCAGGGGCATCAGCAACATATAACCTAACAGACGCTTAACACCCTCACGACGCTCCTCCTGCTGCGAATTGGCGTATGGTGGTCGAATAGCATCGACAGGGCAAGAGTTATGGCACAGGTCGCAATTGATACACTTTTTCTTTGTAATCTCCACCTTCTTCCACGACAGAGCCGAGAAGAGGCTCAGCAAAGCACCATAGGGGCAAAGGAATCGGCAGAAGGGGCGACCCGTAAATACCGACATAATAAGTAACGCAATACCGAAAACGAGCAACTCCACATCGCCACCCAGACGGAAAATTCCAATAAAGGGGTCGAACTCGCAGACAAGGAATCGACTGCGTGTTACAGCATACAGAATAGTGAGTATCAGATAGAGCCACGGCAGCAGACCAAGCACCATTGCCACGGGCTTGCTTATGCGTCCATTCTTCACATTGACCAACTCCTGCAGTGCTCCCATCGGGCATACACCCGCACAGAATACACGTCCGAAGAGGAATGCAAAGACGATGGGCAAGAGGAAAAATGCCAATACATTCCAAGGCATATGGTATGAGCCATCAACAAATGCCAGCGCCACATTCTGAATCGAACCCACGCTGCACACACAACCCTCACGCAGAAAACCAAAGTAAAGCACCGACACGAGGCTTATCCATATCATCGGTTTGCGTTTCTTCATCACAGTCCATGTAGCCGCAACGAGCAGAGCCACGAGCATCGTAACGTCGAGCACATTCCACAACGTTTCATCGGGTACGGCATACTCCAGGTCGGGATACTGGTAGCCTGACTCGAAATCGGGCTTCGGGAATCGGTTCTGCGCATGGGCAAAAGCCACTGAAGCGAAACCTACGAAAGTTGAAAATATCTTCTTCATCTGCTTACTCCTTTAATTTATATGCCGTTGCGAAATCGACACGCTGTATAGCATCCGACACGCACACCTGGGCAATCTTACACTCATTGCACTGCACGCATAT
>JAGBYV010000200.1 GCA_017628595.1 Alistipes sp. | reverse complement strand
GCCTCCACTTTGGAGCGTCTGTCGCAGATTGGTTATACCACCGTTGAAACCCTGAATGGCGGTGGCGATCCGAAGTGTTATGGCCTCACGGCCGAGGAGTTTAAGGCATTGTGTGATAAATCATCTCTTACCATCACGTCAACACACGCTGCAATACAGCTTGACCCTACAGCCGAGGCCGCTACGATGGATAAGTGGCGCGCGCTGTTTGCCTCGCTTCGAGAGATGGGGGCTACTTATTGCGTGATGCCGGGCTATTCGTTCGGGCAGACACTCGAAGAGGTGAAGGCAAGTTGTGACTACTGTAACGAGGTGGGAGCGCTGGCTAAGGAGTATGGTCTTATGCTCGGCTACCGTAACCACGCAGGCGACTTCGTAGAGGTTGAGGGCGAGTTGTTGCTCGACTATGTGCTGGCACACACCGATGAGGACAAGATGTTCCTGCAGCTCGATGTGCATAATATGGGCGGGCATGATCCTATGCACTACCTTACGCAATATCCCGACCGTGTGAAATTGCTGCACCTGAAGGATGATCGCGAGCTGGGCCGTAGTGGCAAGATTGACTTTGGGAAGATTATGAAGCAGTATCGCGCCAATGGCTACAATGAGATATATGTAGAGTATGAACTGCCGTTCCGCATCGGCGACGATGAGGCCGAGAATGAGCGTAATCTGAAGGAGTTGTGGACAGGTCTTAAGGCTTGCTACGACTTTGTGGTGGAGCAGGGCTACGCCTACTAAAGCGTTTTGTTAGGTAAACTTTTTTAACACACTAATATCCAATAATTAAAAAAAACACGTCTATGAAAAAGATTTTCTCTTTTGCTGTCATCGCTTTGGCAGCGCTTGCAATGGTGACGGGTTGTACTCCCGCTCCTAAGCAGATTGGTTTGCAGCTCTACTCTGTAAACCGTGATATGAAGGATGTTGATGCATCACTTGCTAAGGTTGCAGCTGCAGGTTACAACGTTGTTGAGACTCTTCGCAGCCCCGAGTGCTTCGGTCTGCCCGCAGCAGAGTTCAAGGCTCTTTGCGACAAGCACGGCTTGAAGATCGTATCTACTCACCACTCAATCGCTATGGATCCCGCTAACGAGGCTGAGATCATGAACCAGTGGCGTGCAGTATTCGAGGGTCTGAATGTTATGGGTGCAAAGTATTGCGTTATCCCCAGCTTTAAGCTCGGCGAGACTATCGAGGATTTGAAGGCTGTATGTGACTACTTCAACAAGGTTGGTGCCTTGGCTAAGGAGTATGGCTTGAAGCTCGGTTACCACAACCACTCATTCGAGTATGAGGTTGTTGATGGCCAGGTTAAGTGGGAGTATATGATCGAGAACACCGATCCCGAGTCAGTATTCTTCCAGATGGATGTATATTGGACAACTATGGGTGGTAAGAACCCCGTTGACTACCTGAAGAAGTATCCCGAGCGTATCAAGATGCTCCACATCAAGGACGAGCTCGTAATCGGCGAGAGCGGCAAGATCGACTTCGAGTCTATCTTCAAGCAGTTCTATGCTAACGGTTACTCTGATTTCGTTGTTGAGCAGGAGATGCCCCGTGGTCCTAAGGACGAGGATCCCGCAGCTCGTATCGCACGTATGTGGGAGGGTGTAGCAAAGAGCGCAGCTTACTTGCAGAACGCAGAGTTCGTTAAGTAATAACTCTTCTACACATAGTACAGGTTGCTCGGCCATCAAGGTCGGGCAACTTTTTTTATGTCCTATTTGGAGCGTTGAGTGTGAAAAAAGAGACTGAGGGAGACTCTTTGTTCATAAATTTTCGTACTTTTGTATTCGTTGATAAAAATCGCACGTTTATGGATAATCTGCTCGCTTTATACACAAATTTCCTGTGGGTGATGGCCGCAATAGCCGTAGTGGTTTTTGTGGCTTTGCACTTCTTTGAGGCGGGCTATGGCTATCTGTTCGATCGCCGCTATGGGCCGCCTGTGCCAAACAAGGTGGGGTGGGTGGTGATGGAGTCGCCCGTGTTTGTGGCTATGGCGGTGTTGTGGGCTTTCTCCAGCAGGCAGTGGGACGCTGCTCCGCTCGCGCTATTTGCAATGTTTCAGCTGCACTACTTTCAGCGCTCGTTCATCTTCCCATTGCTGATGCGAGGCAAC
The DNA here is from genome assembly GCA_017628595.1 of Alistipes sp. Taxonomy (GTDB): domain Bacteria; phylum Bacteroidota; class Bacteroidia; order Bacteroidales; family Rikenellaceae; genus Alistipes. The sequence continues at coordinate 72 of JAGBYV010000200.1, read as the reverse complement.
TCTAAGATGCCTCTTGGAATTGTGGCGCTGGGATTTGTCTTTAATACGCTCAATGCCCTGATGCAGGGCGGC
>JAGBYV010000199.1 GCA_017628595.1 Alistipes sp. | reverse complement strand
GTCATCCGCCGTAGCGGTCAGCACACCTCCTTCGTACTTTACCGTAGGGGGCATCATACGGAAATCTATGCCCATAGCCTCCATACGGCTGTAGTGGGCTGTCGTGAGGCGATTGTAGAACGATGCCCATTCATCGCCATGACCACGCCACGCCACCTCACTCAGTGCGCAGATACGGGGATAGGTCTGATAGTAGAGGAAGTCGTAATCATACTCCAAACGCGAAATGTATGCCTCGCTGAAGAACGATGCCTGCACACCCGCCACGCGCGAGAGCTGCTCCTGGCTAAACTCCTCGAAGCCAAACGAGAGGGGTTTTCTCACGTCGAAGATTGCCGCCCAGTCGTGACCCTCCTCACGAGCCGACTGACGCATATCGAAGTAGAAGTACTCGCCCGGCATAACCACCGTGCGGTAGCCCTTATCCAGCACATCCTTGCACGCTGCCTTACTCTCCCAGCCATAGACGAGTGCCGTGCGGTCAATATCGCCCGATTCTGCCGCCTCATTCCATACGCCTATGCGCTTGCCATACTTGGCCGCTATGCGCTCCATACGGCGAGTAAAGTAGTCCTGCAGCTGACCTACCTCACTCATACCCTCCTTGCGCATCAGCGCCTGACAGTCGGGACAACGGCTCCACTGCGCCGTGCTTACCTCATCGCCACCTATGTGGATATACTCCGAGGGGAACAACTCCGCCAGTTCACGCACCACATCCTCCAGCAGGGCGTAGTTCTCCTCCTTGGCTACACACAGCACATTGCGAGAGTCGTAGCCATCCGACGCCGTCAGAGAGGGAGTGTAGTTGCACAACACCTCGGGACGCACACGTGCCAGGTTATGGCTATGTCCGGGGAGGTCTATTTCGGGTATAATCTCTATGTTTCGCTGGGCAGCATAGGCCACCATCTCGCGCACATCATCCTGCGTAAAAAAGCCTCCATAGTGCTCGTCCCAGCGACCATAGCGTGCCGCCACGGGCGAATCGACACCTCGATAGGCACCCACCTCGGTGAGCTCGGGGTGCGACTTGATCTCCACACGCCAACCCTCATCGTCCGAAAGGTGCAGATGCAGTTTGTTGATCTTGTGGTGCGCCAGACGGGCGATAAAACGCTTGACCATCGGCAGATCCATCCACGTACGCGTAACATCGAGCATAAAGCCACGATACTCAAATCGTGGTGCATCCTCCACACGGCACGCCCCCACCATCGCAGGCAGAGCCATCGAGTGGGAATAGACCGAAGCAGGCAGGAGCTGCATCAGCGTCTCAATGCCGTAGAGCACACCTGCAGGGGAACCACCCTGAATAAGAATACGTTCCCCGCTAATATCAAGGGTGTAACCCTCCGAAGCTAAATTTTTATTCTCCATCAACACAATATTTCCCTTTTCCTCCGCGTTATATTCGCGGATTTCCAAAGGAATGAATTCTGACAGATACTCTGCAGAGGGGCGGAGTGATGGATAGTGTGTAATCTTAGTTGTTGTTAGTATGGTAAATACTCCGTCCCTCTTTTCTACTCGCTCGGGACGCGGAATGAGCGTCGTTAAGTTGCTGGCCTGGGCACTCACAGCAAGGAAAAGAAGCACGGTCGAAAAAAATATTCTCAACATAGGTAAAAGCGGTAAAAATTATTCTCTACAAAGTTAATATTTTCGGATGAAAATCATAACTTTGTGAAACGATAATTTTACGAGAGATGAACTACGACAAAAAACTCAAAGCCGCAGCACGCCTGCTGGAGGTGATGGATAACCTGCGCGAGAAGAGCCCCTGGGATCGTGAGCAGACCTTCGAATCGCTGCGCAACAACACTATAGAGGAGACCTACGAGTTGGTGGACGCCATCACCGACTCTAATATGGATGGCATCAAGGAGGAATTGGGAGATCTGCTGCTGCACGTTGTCTTCTACTCAAAGCTGGGCGAAGAGCAGGGCTCATTCGACTTTGCCGATGTGGCCGATGCCGAGTGCGACAAGCTTATCTACCGCCACCCCCACGTCTATAGCGACATACACGCCGACACCCCCGCCGAGGTGATGCAGAACTGGGAGGAGTTGAAACTTCGCAAGAAGAAGCGTCAGGGCGGAATCCTGGGAGGTGTACCCCGCTCACTGCCCGCCATGGTCAAGGCTTTCCGCGTGGGCGAGAAGGCCGCATCGTCGGGCTTCGACTGGGAGCAGAAGGAGGATGTATGGGCAAAGGTCAAGGAGGAGATCGCAGAGATTGAGGTGGAGATGGCACGCGGCGATCACGAGCGCACCGAGAGCGAGATAGGCGATCTGTTCTTTGCATTGATCAATATGTGCCGCCTATACGGTATCGACCCCGAGATGGCTCTGGAGCGCACCAACAAGAAGTTTATCCGCCGCTTCCAGCATATGGAGGCCGAGGCTGGCGACCGCCTCTTCACGCAGATGACAGCCGAGGAGCTGGACACACTCTGGCGTTCGGCTAAGAAAGAGGAGTGAAAAACACGAACACAACATCATGAAAGCCAAAAGTTTAGGGGGGGGGTAAATTACCCGCCAAGTGCAGAAAGACTACAATGAGAGTAAAACCAAGTATCATCTTTGCCCTGGCATTATCCGTAGTGATGGGCACAGGTTGTGGCAAAGCAAAGAAGAGTTCGAGCGACGAGGCTCAAACCACTACACAAGCCGAGGAGATTGTGCAACCAAAGCTGCTACCCGAGGGGGCTATCCCGCTCGACTACGCAGGACATCTCTATTTCGATGTTATGATGCGTGACACAGTCGCGGCCAAGATGATATTTGACACGGGCAACACCGAGATTCTCATCGACACGCAGTTCTTCAAGGAGCACTTCGCACCCTCACCCACCCTGCAACGCACCCTGATTCAAGGCGCGGGCAACAGTCTGGAGGCTGCATACCGCGATACGGCCGAGTGGGAGTACAGTGTAGGCGGACACCCTACAACCGAGCAGGGCGCTACGGTACTGGACCTGAGAAAGATTCTCGGCTACCACGTAGATGGTATGTTTGGCATGGAGTTTATGCGTGGCCGCAAGGTGGAGTTCAACTACGCCGACGGCTATATGCTTATCCTGCCAGCGGAGGCTGTGCCCGAGGAGGGATACATCTGCGTAAAGTGCAAGTGGCTGGATAGCAGGCAGGCAAGATTGGTTATGCCAATAAGCGTATAGATTAACGATGAGGTGTCGTTTGATGGTAACTTCCTCGTTGATATGGGTTCAAGCGGAAGCATTAGTCTTACCAGCAATGTAGTGGCGAAGCTGAAGCTGAACAGAGTTCTTACCGATGTAAAGAGAAAGATATACGACACGGGCGGCGTAGGAGGCTCACGCACCGATTATATCTTCAAGGCCGACAAGGTGACAGTTGCTGGAAACGATCTGCTTGATATGCAGTTGGACTATTCGGGCAACACTCAGGGCATGATGGCAGAGGATAGTTTCGATGGTCTTGTGGGCAACGGTCTGCTGGAGCACTTCGATGTTATAATCGACTTTGCAAAGTGCGAGATATGGCTCCGCCCCAACCGCAACTTTGGCACCACAAAGCGCTACGACTCTGAGATGACACTCACTCCGCAAGCCGATGGCTGGCTGGTAAACGGACTTACCGAGGGTAGCAATGCCCACCGTGCAGGCATAAAGCGAGGAGATGTGATAACCTCGATAAATGAACTTACACCCAGCGAGGTGGATATTAAACAACTCAAAGCAATGGGTTACTCCGAGGATGACTGGACTGTTGCGATAATGCGCAATGGCTCGGAGCAAAAGATTACGTTTAAAAAGGATAAATATTAATATTATGGCAATTATTAAAGAAGTAAGAGGACACAAGCCCTCGATTGGAGAGAATACATTTTTGGCCGACACGGCCGTGATTATTGGCGATACCACCATTGGCAAGGATTGCTCTATATGGTTTGGCGCTGTGCTGCGTGGCGACGTGAACAAGATCACCATCGGCGACCGCACCAACATTCAGGATGGAGCCGTAATCCACACCCTCTACGACAAGTCACCCAAGCCCTCGCAGACACACATCGGTAACGACGTCTCGGTAGGTCACAACGCTACAATCCACGGCGCTACGATTGGCGACAGCGTGCTTATCGGTATGGGTGCAACGGTGCTCGACAATGCCGTAGTTCCCGAGGGTTGCATCATCGCAGCCAACGCTCTGGTGCTCTCTAATGCACAGCTGGAGCCCAACTCGGTATATGCCGGTGTGCCTGCCAAGAAGGTGAAGGAGATCACTCCCGAGCAGCGTGAGACCATCGTAAAGCGTACGGCTCGCGACTATCAGCTCTACGCCTCGTGGTACACCGAGCAGGAGGAGACGGAGTAACTCCGCCCTCCCCTACCCGAGAACACCCAAAGCAAACCTGTCCCAACCCCCCAAACTGTAGGCCATCATGCTAAACCTTAACACCCGCCGATCGACTTACATAGCCAACACGCTGGCCGCCATCGTGCTGACGCTGATTGTGAACTTCTCGTACCTCATATCGATGATCGTGGATGAGCGTGAACGAGATCGCGAGATGTATCGACAGGAGCGACAGGAGGAGCGCGAGCGCTACCGTCCCCAATTTGAGGGTACGCTGCACCTCTCGCCCGACGGATATGGCTATCTGATAGCCGAAAATGGCGATGGCTTCATTATGCCCCCGGGATGGGAGGTGCACGACAACTATGACGCAGAGAGGAATCACGATGGCGACACTGCCTCGCCACGTGACCATCATGAGCAACATTGGTTCAACACCGATAGCGTCTTTGTCAATCAGGCTGCAATATTTATCTACAATCTGCAGGACGGTGACCAGATTCTCGGTACACTCAACCGTCCGCGTGGCAATGCTAACCCCTCGCTGGATCGCCCCTTGCGCAAGAATGGCGAGGATATAGCGCCCGTAGTCTACGACCGCCCGAATCGCAACGAGGAGTTTGTCATTCAGTTGTTGTTCTACTTCTGTCTGTCGCTCATTGCACTGACGGTGATGACCTTCCGCTTCGACGCCAACAACTTCACGGTGCGTCGTTACTCGCTGCGCTGCGCCTTGACACTGCTATTTATCGCCTGCTGCTATATGTTCACCCCTGTGGTGGATTGGGGACCGCGCTCAAGCGAGATTACGATGATTATGCAACTCGATCGGGACAACCCACTCGATTGGATGGTGGTATCGAAGTATCTGATTGTGCTCATCGTGGCGTTCCTCTATGGTCGTATTTACGGTATGTTACTCAAACAGCAACAGATACAAATTGAGAACGAGCACCTGCGCACGGAGAACCTGCAGACACGCTACAATATGCTACTGGGACAGATTAGCCCCCACTTCTTCTTCAACTCGCTGAACTCGCTATCGATGCTGGTGCGTGAGAAGAGTGACGAGAAGGCTCTGGCATACATCGACCAGCTCTCGTACACCTTCCGTTACATCATACAGAACGGACAGAACACCCTCTCAACGCTGGAGGAGGAGATTGAGTTTGCACGCGCCTATGGCGAACTGTTCAAGGTGCGTTACGCCGACAAGCTCTTCTTCGACATAGAGATCGACCCCGAGCTCAACTCGTGGATGTTGCCGGCACTTACGCTTCAGCCCCTGATAGGCAATGCCGTGAAGCACAACACCATCACTCGCAAGATGCCACTGAATGTGAAGATCTACACCGAGGGTACTACGCTCATCGTGTCGAACCGCAAGGCTCCCAAGATTGAGGCAGAGCCATCGACAGGTATCGGATTGGAGAACCTGCGCAACCGCTGGTTGCTCATTGCCGGAGAGGAGTTTAAGATTGTGGAGAGCGACGAGTTCTTCACCATCCACCTGCCCCTACAGAGGCCTAAAAACGGTTAAAAACACCACATAATTACAAAATAATAATGCAACAAAAGAGTGTACTCATCATTGAGGACGAGACTGCAGCAGCCGTCAATCTGAAGGCTATACTGCGCGATGTAGCACCATCGTACAATGTGCTGGCGGTGCTGGAGAGCATCGCTGAGAGTGTGGAGTACTTTCAGGACGAGCAGTCACCCACGCCCGACCTGGTGTTTATGGATATTCACCTGGCCGATGGCGAGTCATTTCGCATATTTGACCGTGTAGATATTAAAGTCCCCATCATATTCACCACGGCCTACGACGAGTACGCCCTGCGTGCCTTCAAAGTCAACAGCATCGACTACATCCTAAAGCCCATCAAGGAGAGCGACATGCGTCACGCCATAGAGAAGTTCTCGCTGCTGAGTGGTGGCGAGCAGAAGGAGTACAACAATCGCATCGAGGAGATGATTCGCGACGTACGCAGCGATATAGAGCCTGAGTCTCGCCCCGCCGCAAAGGATAACCAGAGGGTATATCTGGTTCATCAGAAGGATAAGATCATTCCCCTTTCGATCGACGATGTGGCATTCTTCTATACGGCCAACGAGAAGGTGTCGGCCGTGACCTACGACGGCACATACTACATAATCGACCGCACGCTGGAGAATCTGCAGTCGGCACTGCCTGCGGTGGAGTTTTTCCGAGCCAACCGCCAGTTTATCATTGCCCGCAAGGCCGTAAAGGATATCACCGTGTGGTTTGGTAGTCGCCTATCGCTCAACCTGAATGTTGAGCTACCCGAGAAGATCATCATCTCGAAAGCGCGAGTGCCCGAATTCAAGCACTGGCTGATGGCCTCGGGAGCATAGAAAATGGAGACTAACAACCCAAGCAAACAAAACAGAGAGCCAACTCCACATTTTGACCGTCGAACGATCATTTTAGGCGTTTCACCTACGTTTTTGGTCGATTCATCCGTAATTTTAGTCTTTTTACCGGTCAATGGTGCCAATATTCAAAATATTATATTACCTTTGTAATAAGTTGGGAAAAAGGGTTTGAGATAGGATCATTCTTTAGATTCATATCAAACCAAAAAGTACGACGATCATTTTAATTATATAAAATGAAACT
>JAGBYV010000198.1 GCA_017628595.1 Alistipes sp. | reverse complement strand
TGTTTTTATGGGGAAATCTATCGTTTTTAAGGAAAATGTTAGTATATTTGTCTAAATTAGTGGCATTATGTGCAGTTGCGCGTGATTAAGAAAAGAGAAGTTGTTGCGATCAATATTTATCACAATTAATATTTACACTATGAGGACCAAACTTTTTTCGGTTGTGCTGATTTTGTGCTCTATGCTTGGCATGGATGCCTCAGCGCAAGGTTTTAAAATTACCCAGGGGGGGTATTTTAAAAATGCCGGTGTCGATGTTATGGCGTTCGATGACATCTACCCCGAGGGACACCAGGGCGGTGTCTGCATCATTATGAATGGCCACCGTGTGGCAACCAATGGCGATATTCGTCTGGAGGCAACGCCGGGTCAGTGGCAGCCCGTGCCCAAGCAGATAGGCCGCGAGGTGGGCGCGAACAGCATCACCGCTACGCTGATGTATCCCGATTCGACACGTCACCTGACTGGCTTTAACCCTATGATCTACCCCGACCTGAACCTTACCTACAAGGTGCGTGTTGAGGCAAAGGGTAATCAGATTGAGGTTACAGTGGATCTGGATAGCCCCATTCCCGACTATCTGATCGGCAAGGCTGGTTTTAATCTGGAGTTCTTCCCCGGCTCGCTTTTCGGCAAGCCCTGGTTGATGGACGATAAGAGTGGTATCTACCCCCAGCAGCCCAACTCTCCCCTACTCGAGTTGCAGCCCAACCACCTGCATACGGGCGACTATCACGATGGCAAGAGCTCGCTGGCGGATATGGAGCACCTGATTGATAAGGGCTATAGCCCTATCGTGGCCGACGATATCATCGCCGAGCCTTACGCCGTAGGTCGCAAGTTCACATCGCGTCCCGACGATCCTTTCAGCAAGGTGACTATCGAGTCGCTCACTGGCGATTTGAAGCTCTACGATGGCCGTATGAACCACAACAACGGTTGGTTTGTTCTGCGCAGCGAGATTAAGGCTGGCGCAACAAAGGGTGCCGTGAAGTGGATCATCACTCCCGCTATTGAGCAGGATTGGATCTATTCGCCCGTGATTCAGACCTCGCAGATTGGCTATCACCCCGATCAGGAGAAGGTGGCTATCATCGAGCTCGACGAGCGTGACAGCGCACGTCCCGTGGCTGAGCTGGTACGCATCGACGCCGATGGCGAGAAGGTTGTAAAGCGCATGCAGCCCGCCGACTGGGGCAAGTTCCTGCGTTATAACTATGTTAAGGCAGACTTCTCGGATGTAACCACATCGGGTGTATATAAGATTAAGTATGGCAGCTCTACATCACCCATCTTCCGCATCGACAAGGGTGTTTACGATCGTGGCGTATGGCAGCCAGTGCTGGAGTACTTCCTGCCCGTGCAGATGTGTCATATGCGCGTAGCGGAGAAGTATCGTGTATGGCACGACGCTTGTCATATGGATGATGCACAGATGGCTCCCGCACACAACCATATCGACGGCTACGACCAGAAGGCGGGCCTGTCGAAGTATGAGGCTGGCGAGGTGGTTCCTGGCGTAAATATCGGTGGCTGGCACGATGCCGGTGACTTCGATCTGCGTATCGAGTCGCAGGCTGGCGAGTCGTATATCCTGGCATTGGCATATGAGGCGTTCCGCCCCGAGCTCGATGTAACATCTATCGACCAGATCAACCGCGTGACTGAGATTCACCAGGCCGACGGCAAGAACGATATGTTGCAGCAGGTGGAGAATGGTGCGCTGAGTGTCGTAAGTTCTTACCTTGCACTGGGTCGTCTGTATCGTGGTATTATTACCAACAATCTGCGTCAGTACGTTCTTTTGGGCGATGCTTCGGCTATGACCGATGGCAAGATTGGCAATGAGGACGATCGCTGGATCTTCACCGAGGATAACCCCTCACGTGAGATGTCCACGGCAGCACAGCTGGCTGCAACCTCTCGTGTACTGCGTGAGTTCAACGATACGCTCTCGATGCACTGTCTGAATATCTCTCGCGAGATCTTTGCCAACGTAGGCAAGGATAACAACCGCATCATGAACCAGAAGATTCAGGCGGCTGTGGAGTTGTACCTCGCAACCGACGAGAAGCAGTATCTCGACTTCCTGCTCGATAATCAGCAGGAGATCGTAAACCGCATTAGCAGCGTGGCCTGGTTCACGGCTCGTGCCGAGCAGAAGATAGCTAAGCTTAATGACAAGCGTGCCCGTGCCTTCTCGAAGGCTTTCCGTGAGGCTCTGCCCAAGGTGGAGGCTGACTTGCAGGTGCAGGTTAAGGAGACACCCTACGGTGTACCCTATCGTCCCCATATCTGGGGTGCTGGCTGGGATATCCAGAGCTTTGGCTATCGCCACTACTTCCTCGCATCGGCTTATCCCGACGTCTTCTCTAAGGCTCCTATCTTCAATGCGCTGAACTTCATCCTCGGTTGCCACCCCGGCTCAAATCAGGCATCGTTTGCTTCGGGTGTGGGCTCGGAGTCTGCAACGGTGGGTTACGGTCTGAACCGTGCCGACTGGTCATACATCCCCGGTGGTGTTATCTCGGGTACAGCTCTTATTCGTCCCGATTTCCCCGAGTTGTTGACCTTCCCGTTCCTGTGGCAGCAGACAGAGTATGTGCTGGGCGGCGGTTCGTCACACTATATGTTCCTGGTGCTGGCAGCGCAGCAGTTC
>JAGBYV010000197.1 GCA_017628595.1 Alistipes sp. | reverse complement strand
GCCTCACGTGCCGCACACTGGGCAAACGACTCGTCCATCTCGCGATGTCCCTTGGGCAAATCCCAGCGTTCGTTGCGACGAATCATAACCACCTCTGCGCGCTCATTCTCCACCACGCCACCTGCAGCCTCGACCCATACCATCTGACTGGCAAAAGCTGCAAAAGCAGCAAGCGGATTCGGCGACAAAACCACTACGGTTTTGTAATTATCAAGAAAAGTGATTATCTTCGCTCGAGAAACCGACTCTTCGCCATCGAAAGGCACCACAAAAGCATTGGGATCGCCCTTCGCAGAGAAGCGCAACTCCCGCATGGCAAACCATATGCGGATAGTCCCATCCGTTTCGATGGGCAGCAATGCTTCGTATTGCTCATATGTGGAGACTGTATTCATCGGCAAAATCTGTTTCCATAGGCAAAAATAAGAAATTGATATTAAACCACGAATATAATCTATGAAAAAATTAACCTTTATTATGGCTATTGCAGCATTAGCACTTGGCGCCTGCACTCCCAAAGAGCAGAACACGGCACTTGAGATCAACAACACGCTTTCAGCCGAGGAGATCTCGGCAGCGCGTTTCACTCCCGACGTAATGTGGAAGATGGGGCGTCTGGGTGGTGCCACACTCTCACCCGATGCTCAGACTGCACTCTACACCATCACACGCTACAACATGGCCGAAAACCGTGGCCTGACACAGATCTACACCCGCGACATGGCTACAAATGAGGAGCGCGAACTGACCGACAACACATCCAACAATGCCGACGCGCAGTGGAGCGCCGACGGCAAGCTCATCTACTTCACATCATCACGCAGCGGCTCTACGCAGGTATGGCAGATGAACGCCGACGGCTCGGCAGCCAAGCAGATAACTGATGTCGAGGGTGGCGTTGAAGGCTATGGCATCGCTCCCACGGGCGACAAAATCTTCTATGTAAAGAAGGTACACGCAGCCGATATCAAATCTTCCGACGTACACAAGGATATGGACAAGTCACAGGCCCGCATCTACGACGACCTGATGGTACGCCACTGGAACTACTGGGATGAGGGCGAGTACAGCCACATCTTTGTTGCCGATCTGACTGCCGATGGCGTTAAGAACGACAAGGATATTCTCGGTGCAGATGCTGCGTGGGATGCCCCTCTTGCACCATATTTCGATGTAGCAGAGATAGCATGGAGCAACAACGGCAAGATGCTGGCATACACCTGCAAGCCCCTCACAGGCGCCGAGTATGCCATCTCGACCGACTCTGATATCTTCATCTACAATACCGAGGATGGTTCGACACTCAACATCAACAAGATCCTCACCAATCGTGGCATGCGCATCATGGAGCACGTAGGCTACGACCGCTACCCCGTATGGTCACCCGATGATTCACAGCTGGCATTCTGCTCGATGGCTACACCCGGCTACGAGTCAGACAAGGATCGTCTCTTTGTCTATAACCTTGCATCGCAGCAGAGCACATATCTTACACCCGACTTCGACCACAGCGCATCGAACGTCATCTGGAAGGACAACTCAACACTTTACTTCCTCTCGGCTATTGAGGGCACACAGCAGATATGCAAGGTGGGCGTAAATGATGCAAAGGTGGATGTTATCACCTCGGGCGACCACGATATTGCAACGATGAGCATCGCAGGCGACAAGTGCCTTACAACACTGATGACTATCAGCCGCGACAAGGAGATCTACGAGGCTAACCTTACGGATGGTTCGCTCACACAGATCTCAAACATCAACGCCCACGTCTACGACAACGTTAAGATGGGCGAGGTGCAGAAGCGCTGGATCAAGACTACCGACGGCAAGGAGATGCTCACATGGGTAATCCTGCCGCCCGACTTCGACCCCACGAAGAAGTACCCCACTCTGCTCTATTGCGAGGGTGGACCTCAGAGCGTCGTATCGCAGGGATGGAGCTACCGCTGGAACTTCCAGCTTATGGCATCGCAGGGCTACGTTGTTGTAGCACCTAACCGCCGTGGCTGCCCCTCATTCGGTTCGGAGTGGCGCGAGCAGATCTCGGGCGACTATGCTGGTCAGAACATCCAGGACTATCTGGCAGCTATTGATGCGGTAGCCAAGGAGCCCTGGTGCAACACCGACAAGTTGGGCTGTGTGGGTGCATCATATGGTGGCTACTCGGTATATTATCTTGCTGGAAATCACGACAAACGCTTCAAGGCCTTCATCTCACACTGCGGTATTTTCAACTTCGAGTCGATGTATGGCGAGACCGAGGAGCTCTTCTTCATCAACCATGATTACGGCGGCAACTACTGGGATAAGTCAAATGCCATCGCACAGCGTTCGTATGCCAATTCTCCCCACAAGTTTGTTGACAAGTGGGATACCCCCATCATGATCATCACCGGCGAGTATGACTTCCGTATCCCCTACACTCAGTCACTGCAGGCCTTTACTGCGGCACGCCTCAAGGGTCTGGATTCTCGTCTGGTGGAGTTCGAGAACGAGGGACATCAGGTATTCAAGCCACAGAACTCAATTGTATGGAATCGCGAGTTCTTCGGATGGCTGGACAAGTATCTGAAATAATGCAACATATACATAAACTTTTTATGCAGGGCTCTTCACAAAAAGGAGCCCTGCTTTAATTTTGTATGCCATTGCTTCTCATTCATTGCGAAAAGAGTGCATTTTATTGATTTTATTTTCACATTTTTTTTGTATTTTATACTTTTGACACCAATTTGATACATTATATATAATTAAGAATTAGTTTTTTGAATACGATCAAAACAAACTCGATATGCAACTAAAAAAATGTCTTATACTTGCTCTATCGGTGCTGCTTTTTACGGCATGCATCAGGGAGGAGTTTGATTCGGTACAAAAATCACAATCGGTGGTGGTTGGATTTTGTGCCGACGGCTCAATTAGGACACGTACAGAGATAAACGACGACGGCAAGTCAACAGCATGGAGCCCCAGCGACAGAATTGCGCTTTGGGCAAAGGATGAGAGTACACAGGCCTACACACTCGACAACACGGCATTCAAGGTATATTTCCGCGACACATCTACATCGGCATTCTTCACCACTACACTTGGAGAGGCAATGCCCGCTGCATCATACACTTACTATGCGACCTACCCCACACCCGTAAGCGTCAGCGGCACGACTGCAACATTTATTGCACCCGCATCGCAGGATGGCAAGATGGGTGGCGGAGCAGCCATCATGGTGGCAACACCGCAGAGTGGCAAGGGGGCTCTTGACATTGTTACCGACCGAGAGGCAAGCGACGAGGTAATGGACAGCAACCTGCATCTTGGCATGACCCATAAGATGCACGCTCTGCGCATGTTCATTCCCGACATTGAGACAAAGCGATATTACGGTTTTGGCGGTGATAAGGTTGAACGCATCGAACTCACCATGCCATGGGACATTGCCGGCACAGTGTCGACAGACTACACCACTCCTACGGCGGCAACAACCCTTGTAGGCAACGGCAGTAACACCATAACTCTTAATCTCAAGAACCCTAT
>JAGBYV010000196.1 GCA_017628595.1 Alistipes sp. | reverse complement strand
CTTTTGCTTGAGTTTGATGCCGATGATAACACCCACATTACACATCAAAAAGACTACGCCTGCCATCGTAAGACGTGTAGAATCGCCTAAAAATCCAACGAGAATAAGTACCAGCGAAATTACAATACCAATAATAGGCCACTTCATAACATAAAGGGTTTTCGAGTTTATTATTTCTTTGCCTTTCTCTTCAGCCAATGCTCGGTGAGCCACTCACGCACGGGCAGGTCGTAGAGTTTGAGCGAAGCGTAAGCCAGACCAATCGACAACACCGCCACCGCAATAGCCACTACGATGGCCTCGCCCTTGGTTGCATCGGGGTTGTTCGACATCCACGCAAGCTGCATATATATGAGCGGCAGATGGGTAATATACAGAGGGTATGAAATCTCACCAAGGAACTTGCACAGGCGTGTCATTGGTTTGCCACTCACCGTGCTACCGGCACCGATAGCCACGATTGCGGGTATAAGGATAAGGATGCACGCCGCCTCGTAGATGCCATTCACACTGCCCTCCATCACGGGCCACAGCATCATCACTGCCACCAGCAAAGAGCAGAGTGCAAAGGCACCACGCACCTTGATTGCAACCTTAAGGCGCGAGAGCAGCAGTCCCATTAGGAACGGATAAGCCAGTCGCACAGCACCAACGTATAACTCCTGCGAAGATAGATTCCAGCCGCCATTTACCGTATGGGGAGCACCAAAACGACCCTCCAGCAGACCCAGCATATCGAGGTTGAACGTGATGTCGATAGTACCCATTGCCGCCACCGCCGTCAGTGCGATGAGTGCCGCCTTGGGCAGGAAGCGCAGAACCAGAGCGTAGAGTATGTTGGCAATATACTCCCACTGCAACGACCACGTGCTGCCGTTGAATGAGTTGGTGTCGTCCCAGCCACGCAGATCCCACTCTCGGGCCATGGGCAACATCAGGCAGGTGTAGAGATACATCACCACCACCCACCACCAGGGCTGCGTGCCGATATAAGGGAAGGCCTCACACTTGCCGAAGTAGTAGAGCAGAAAACCTATCGTAGTACCCATAATGAGCATAGGGTGCAGGCGCACAAGGCGGCGCTTGAAGAAGTCACCAACGCTCATTCTGTCCCAGCGGTCGTCGTAGGCGTAGCCAATAACAAAACCCGAGAGAGCGAAAAAGAAATCAACTCCCAGATAGGCGTGACCTAAGACTATGCCACAAGCCTCGAAGAGGTGATAGACAAGTATTACGACCGCCGCCACGCCACGCAGTCCGTCAAGGATCTCGTAACGGGGTTTTGAGGCTAAGTATCTGTTCTGCATCTTAATTCTTTATATTCTTTATGTTTGGTTTGTATTCTATGTAGCCAAAGTTAAGCGAAAAAACTCTTTTTTGCGAAAAAAGTGGTAACTTTCCACCCAAATAAACAACGAAAACCAAGTTTTATGAAATTTAATCACCTGATTCTTTCCATTGCAGTGTCGCTTGCCGCTGTTGCGTGCGACTCTCAGTCGGCTCCCACATCGGAGTCAGAACCCCTTACCGATTACTCTTCGGTTGCCGCTACGGCAGCACCTATGCAGAACGGAGAGTACATCTGCCAGCGCCCTGCCGAGGGTGAGCGCCTCTTCACATCCAGTGCCGTGGAGGCCGAGATTGAGCGAGTGACGTCGCTGCTTACAAACAAGCGTCTGGCGTGGATGTTCTCCAACTGCTTCCCCAACACACTGGACACTACGGTGCACTACCGCGAAATGGATGGCAAGCACGATACATTTGTATATACGGGCGACATTCACGCCATGTGGCTGCGTGACTCGGGCGCACAGGTGTGGCCCTACGTTCAGTATGCCAACGACGATGAGGCGCTGAAGAGTATGCTGGCGGGCGTTATCAACCGTCAGTTCCTCTCGATCAACATCGACCCCTATGCCAACGCCTTCAACGATGGCCCTACCGGTACGGGCTGGATGAGCGACCGCACCGATATGAAGCCCGAGCTGCACGAGCGCAAGTATGAGATCGACTCATTGTGCTACCCGATCCGTCTGGCCTACTACTATTGGTTGACTACGGGCGACACGTCTATCTTCGATGATACATGGTTAGCCGCTATGCAAAATGTATTAAAGACCTTCAAGGAGCAGCAGCGCAAGGCGGGCAATGGTCCCTACACCTTCCTGCGTGTTACGGATCGTCAGTTCGACACCCTCTCGAACGATGGCTTGGGAGCACCGGTAAACCCCGTGGGTCTTATCGTATCGTCGTTCCGTCCTTCGGACGATGCTACGGTGTTGCAGTTCCTCATCCCCTCTAACTTCTT
>JAGBYV010000195.1 GCA_017628595.1 Alistipes sp. | reverse complement strand
CATAATACCCAGATTGCCGTTGCGGAACGCCTCGGCCATAGCCAGCGGCACCTCAGCCTCGGCAAGGATAACCTTCGCACGTGCCTCCTGAGCCTTTGCCAGATTCTCCTGCTCCAGCGCAACAGCCATAGCACGACGCTCCTCGGCCTTGGCCTGTGCGATGTTCTTGTCGGCATCGGCCTGATCCATCTGCAACTGTGCGCCGATGTTCTTTCCTACGTCAATATCGGCAATATCAATAGAGAGAATCTCAAATGCAGTACCTGCATCCAAACCCTTCTCCAGCACCACGCGAGAGATAGAGTCGGGATTCTCCAGCACAACCTTGTGCGAAACGGCCGAACCGATAGAGGATACGATACCCTCGCCTACACGCGCCAGTACGGTCTCCTCGCCGGCACCGCCGACCAGCTGCTTGATGTTGGCACGAACCGTAACACGAGCCTTGGCGATAAGCTGAATACCATCCTTGGCAACGGCAGCAACGGGAGGTGTGTTGATAACCTTCGGATTTACTGACATCTGCACCGCCTCAAAAACGTCACGACCCGCAAGGTCGATAGCCGTGGCCATCTGGAAGTTGAGGTTGATATTTGCCTTCTGTGCTGATACCAAAGCATGTACAACGTTGGTGACATTACCACCTGCCAGGTAGTGAGCCTCCAACTCGTTGGGGTCGAGCTGCAATCCAGCCTTCGTGCCCTCGATCATTGAAGATACGATAACTGCGGGCGGCACCCTGCGCCAACGCATAAGGAAGAGTTGCAGAAGGTTGATCTTTACGCCCGAAACCAGAGCTGAGAACCACAAGCCTACGGGAATAAAGTAGAATATAATCCAAATAGCAATGAAGGACAACAGACCTACAATGGCTGCAAATCCAATCTGTAATTCATCCATAGTGATATAGTTTTAAGGTTTTATTCTGTATTGGTAAGCGGTAAATATGCGCTTCGGTGCTTTTATGCTAAATGCTTTTTACGATGATGGTGAAATTCTCAAATCCTACAACCGTAACCTCGCGACGCTGGTCGATGTATGCCTCGGCCGATTTTGCCTCATACTCCTTGCCGTTGATGAGTACCTTGCCCATAGGTGAGAGGCGTGAAATGGTTACGCCGCAGTCGCCGATGTGCACCTCCTCTGAAGGAGTCTGCATGCTCTGTCCCTCAACCTTGTTCTTCAGGGCGAAGCGCTGCCACGTCTTGGCGCGAAGCGAGATGATAGTGGCGATAAGCGATAGCAGAAGAATGATGCCAAGTGTGATAAATCCACCGGCCATGCCAATGCGCACGAAGGCGAAATATGTTGCTGCTGCATAACTTGCCAGCGAAAGGATTACACCGAGTGCTGCACCGGGAAGGAATACCAACTCGGCAACAAGGAAAAACAATCCCAACACAACAAGGAAAATAACCATGCCCATATTATTTTGTTTTAATTATTACTCTTCATCCTCTTGCTCAGAACGAATCTCTTCTACATTAACGTTCAGTGAGTCATCTGATTTGGTGATGGCCTGGGCTACACGCTCGGCCATGGCTCGGCTAGCAAACATACCCACAGCAAAACTATCCTCGGCAAGGCGCGAGAGCTGGCAATCAACAGCCATTGTCTCAATTATAGAACGTACATCATCGCTCAATGCTCCGCCGCTGATCATGAGTCGGAACGATACGCCTTCACCCATCTCCGATAGGTTTGTCTTATAGCCGTCGCACCACTCTACGATCTGCGGATTGCGGAAACCCTTCTTCTTCATGATCTCAACGGCCTTCTCAGCCTCGGCGCGTGAGCGGAAGCCACCTCCGTAGTAACTGAATCTGCCATCCTCCAAAGTCTCTACGCATAGGGGTGAGGCATTGCGGAAGATCGATACCTGCTGCTTATACTTATACGTTCCGAGCAGGATGCGGTAGATGGTGCCATATTCATAAACCACACATTCGGGTATGGGGTTGGCAGTGGTGTAGGGGCTGCGCTGCGTAAACTCAATGGCTGCATAGTCAACAAACGAACGACGCTCAATGTCGAGTGCGGGTATGCGATAGTCGATCTGGCGCACGGCACGCGATGCGCTTGACAGCGAGTCGATGGATGAGCGCAGATTGAGCAGCTTTGCTACATAGGTTTCGTAGTTCAACACGATGTGCTTCTGCAGACGATAGTCGGCCAGTGTCTCTGATGCGCAGTGGTCAATCGAAGAGAGCTTCTCCTCGCGAGCCTCCATCATCAGGGTTTCGCTTAGATCAAGGATGTCGTCACGCTCCTCTTTCTCAAAGAAGTAGGAGTAGACATAACTCTTCTGGTCGTAAATCTCTGTCCACATCTCGGCCAACTGACGCTCCAGGTCGGTGTTCTCGTCCATTATTTTAGCCATCTGGCCATATATCTCCTCAGCCTCGGCCTCGGTGCGAGCCATGACATACTTATCGTGCATCTGCTTAATTTTCTCGTAGTTGCTGACGTATGTCTGTGCATGCTTGTAGGCGTCAGCCTCTTTTGCATTGGCAGCCATGAGTGCTGTGTAGTCATCCGGATCGATACTCTTGCGGAAATAGGCATTGGTAAATATTGAGCCTGATGCCTTCTCCGCAGCAGCGCCTATATTGCCCATTGACGCGAGCAGGTGCTCCTGCTCAATGGCGTTGATGCGATCGACCAGTTTGATCATCTGCGAACGCATGGCATAGACGGCATTCTCCGTATCGGATAGGATTACCGATAGCGAATCGGTACGCATCTGCGCAAGTGAATCGCGCTCCTCAGCCTGTCGGCTCATTGCTGATCTTATGTCGCGTATGGCGCTCATCAGCGAGTCGCTCTTCTGGCGCATGCGCACATCGCTACGCAGCAGGTCGAGGTACTCTGCGTTATTTTCAAGTCCGGGAATTCGTGCCGTCACATCCTGTGCCCATGCCGTTGAGAGGCTCAATACAGAAAACAGGGCGGTCACGATAAGTTTATGTCGTAAAATCATCTCCACCAACGAATAAAGAAAAGTTGTATCAATCCAAATATTTCAAGACGACCAAATAGCATCAGGGCCGTCAGATTAAATTTCATCACTGCGGGCATGAACGAATAGTTGTCCATCGTACCAACCTCACCAAAGCCGGGGCCTACGTTGCTCACACAGGCAATCGACGACGAGAAACCTGTAATAATGTCGGCGCCGAGCATCGTGTTGATAAACGCACCAGCCAGGATAAGCAGCATATATGCCACGATATAGACCATCACGCCATTGAGCATCTCCTTGTCCTGCGGAATGCCGTCCACCTTGGTGCGGATGATGGCATTGGGATGCTGCTGTGAACGCAGTCGGTTACGCAACATCTTGATGGCCAGCCAAAGACGATCCATCTTAAGACCTCCTGATGTAGAGCCCGCACAGGCACATACAATCGAGCAGAAGATAAGAATCAGCATGGCGAACGAAGTCCATGTATTGCAATCGGCGGTAGCAAATCCCGTCGTAGTAATAAGCGAAACGGTGTGGAATAGTGCACTGCGCAGTGAGGTCCACAGCGACGGATATACATCTGCAGCCCATATGCTGATGCCGATCAGAAGCGCCGATACGGCAATCACCGAGAAGTAAGCACGAGTGATCTCAGAGCGGAAGATATTGTTTTTCTTGCGTGTCAGTGTAGCGAAAATCAGACCGAAATGGATACCCGCAACAGCCATGATTACAACCAGAACCATCTCAATGAGAGGTGAGTTAAACCATCCGATACTGAGGTTTTTGGTGCTGAAACCACAAGTTCCGCATGCCGACATGGCGTGACACAGGGCATCAAACCAGTTCATGCCGCACATCTTCAGAATGAGAGTTGACGCAATGGTAAGGCCGATATACACCGAGAGGATAATACGCACTACGGTAGGGGTGCGGTAAAGGTTGAAATTATCCTTGGCCAGCGACGACAGCTCGAAGTGCGAAAGCATCATCTTGCT
>JAGBYV010000194.1 GCA_017628595.1 Alistipes sp. | reverse complement strand
CAGTGGCTTCAAAATATCTCAAGCATCTGAAAATCTCGGGGTGCAAGCCACGGTTTTATACACGTTCTTGGCGAGGAGATTATCTCAAGCATCTGAAAATATCAATTATCATAAGGGACTGCCCCGTGGGGCGGTCCTTTTTTTATTACACCTATTGCACTTATAACACATATCTCACCTATACCTCATTTGAATTTTCCATTTTGATTTTTGCATTTAGAATTGTATATTTGTAGATTAGAAGAAATGTTATTTTTCCGCTATGACCGCACCTGCGCAACATATCACTCTCTCGGAGCTTCAGCACCGCATCAAGTCGGCTGTTGAGGGCTCGCTGGCACTGCCTGTGTGGGTTGTGGCCGAGGTGTCGGAGCTCAAGGTCAACTACTCGGGTCACTGCTACCTCGAACTTGTCGAGAAGAGCGAGCCCACGCGTGGTGGCACACCCATCCCTCGTGCGCAGGTGAGAGCCGTAATCTGGCGGTCGCAATATGGTATGCTCGCCTCATACTTCGAGGCGCAGACAGGCTCACGCCTCGCGGTGGGTATGAAGATTCTGGCGAAGGTTGTAGTGTCGTACCACGAACTCTATGGTCTCTCGTTGCAGATTACCGATCTGGATGCCTCCTACACCCTTGGCGAGGTGGAGCGCCAGCGCCAGATGACCATAGCACAACTTCAGCGTGACGGCGTGTGGGATATGAACCGCTCACTTTCGCTTCCACGCCCTCTGCAGCGCATCGCCGTGGTGTCGAGCGCAGCGGCGGCAGGCTACCGCGACTTCTGCAACGAGCTACGCGATGGAGGCTACGCCTTCTCGCTCACGCTCTTCGATGTGGTGGTGCAGGGCGCTGCGGCCGAGGATAGCATCTGCGCGGCGCTGGAGGAGGTGGCTCTAAAGCAGGAGCAGTTTGACGCTGTGGTGCTGATTCGTGGTGGCGGTTCGGCAAGTGATTTGAGTTGTTTTAACTCCTACAGGCTCTGCTCCTATGTGGCGCAGTTTCCGCTGCCCGTGATCACGGGCATAGGCCACGACAAGGATACCAGTGTAGCCGATATGGTGGCGCACACACCCCTGAAGACCCCCACAGCCGTGGCGGCGTGGCTCACCGAGGGGATGGCTTGCGAGATGGCGTGGCTCGATGATGCTGCCCGCACACTCTCTGATATGGCCACTATGGCCACGCAGCGCGAGCGTCTGCGACTGGAGCGTATGGCCGGCGATGTGCAGCGCGACTCGTTGCGTGCCCTCGACCGCGAGCAGACGTTCCTTAGGATGACTCGCGAGCAACTCTCCTTTGCCGTTGAGCGAGGCGTGGAGCGCCAGAAGGCTTTTTTGAATATGGCTTCGGAGATAGTGGAGGCCCGCTCACCCGAAAAGATCCTGCGCCTGGGCTTTGCCGTTGTGCGATGCGATGGCCGAGCCGTAACCTCTACGGAGGGACTCTCGGGCAAGCAGGTCGATATTCAACTTGCCACAGGTGAGTTAAGGGCAAAAGTTTATTGATAAAAAGGGTTTAGAAATACATAATTAACATATCTATCAGCAAGGTATAGATTAACAAAGGTAGATTCCAGCCATTTCTGTATGGTAGTACTCCTGTATCAGTATAGCACTAAAATACAGAAATGTGGAATGACGTAATTTATAAAACTCCTACTCTGTTATAGGAGAGGACTCTTGAGGAGACGGAGGGACTATGATTGTCGTGCGTCAGCCTATCCCGCACTGCGAAAGTTTGTGGAATGAGGGCGACCCCACAAATTTCGCCTTGCGGCGGTTTTTGTGCTACTTTTTGGCGGCAAAAAGTGGCAAGAATAAGAATTAAATAAAAGAGAAAAATATATGGCAAAGAAAAAACTCACATACACCGAGGCCATAGCCGAGATAGAGCAGATCCTTGCACGCCTGCGCGAGGAGCATATCGATGTCGATTCGCTCTCTGCCCAGGTTGGGCGAGCCACCGAGCTCATTGCCCAGTGCCGTGCGCAGCTGACCTCTGTCGAGCAGGCCGTTAAGGAGCAGTTGGAACAGTAATAGAGAGAACAGTGAAACAGTTTATCAAACTCATACTAAACCTCTTTCCTCGCCCCATGTTGCAGCGTGTGGCCGAGTGGGCTGTGCCCATCCTCGGTCTATTCTACCTGGGTCAGGGTAAGGAGTGCCCGGTGTGTGGCTGTCGTCGTCGCAAGTTCTTGCCCTATGGTTACGTCAGCCCCCGCGAGAATGCTCTCTGTCCTAAGTGCCTTGCGCTGGAGCGTCACCGCCTGTTGTGGTTGTGGCTGCTGCGCGAGAGCGATCTTGGTCGCGGAGCTATGGCTCTGCCCCGTATGTTGCACATAGCACCCGAGGTGGCACTTATGCGCCGTTTTCGCAAGATGTACGCCTCTACGCCCGAGCGCTACATCACGGCCGATCTGGAGAGCCCGCTGGCAGATATGCACTTCGACGTGCAGCATATTCCGCTTAAGGATGGCGAGATGGATGCCATCATCTGCAACCACATTATGGAGCACGTCGAGGATGATCGCCTCGCTATGCGCGAGCTCTATCGCATTCTGCGCCGCGGAGGCTGGGGTGTAGTCCTTTCGCCCGTGGAGCGGGAGAGGGAGCATACCTTCGAGGATGATACAATCACCGACAAGGATGAGCGCACACGCATCTTCGGTCAGTATGACCACCGCCGCATCTATGGTCGCGACTATGCCGACCGCCTGCGTGAGGCTGGCTTTGAGGTGATGGTCATCCCCTATAAAGATTCATTTACCCCCGCCGAGCAGGAGCGCTATGCCCTCACCGACGAGGATTTATACGTTGTTTACAAACCATAAAGACTCTACGCTTATGGATGTATTACAGAAATATGGCTCTCTGCGCCGTTTTATTGCAGATAGTTACTCGCCCACCACGCAGCAGGCTGTTGATTCGGCCCTGCTCTATGCCGAGGAGAAGATGCGTGGCTATGCCCGCTACGATGGCACCCCTATGCTCGACCACGATGTGGCTGTGGCCGAGATCGTGTCGCGCGAGTTGGGCCTTGGCCGTAACTCTACCGTGGCAGCTATCCTGCACGATGTGATCCGCATCGCCAACAAGGAGCGTCCCGAGGAGGTGGAGCCCCTCTCGATCGAGATTCGCGAGCGCTTTGGCGAGCCCGTGCTGGGTATTATCGTGGGACTGTGCAAGATCTCCAACATCAAACTCAAGGTGTCGAAGGAGCAGGCCAACGACTTCCGCGATATGCTGGTCAGCTACTCGGTCGATCCGCGAGTGATTCTCATCAAACTCGCCGACCGTCTGGAGGTTATGCGTAGCCTTAATATCTTCCCCGTGGCCAAGCACCGCAAGAAGAGCTGGGAGAGTATGAACCTCTACGCCCCCATCGCCCATAAGCTGGGTCTGTATGCGCTGAAGAGCGAGCTGGAGGATCTGGCACTGAAGTGGCTGGAGCCCAAGGACTATGAGTATATCACACGCCGACTGGAGGAGACCGAGAGCGAGCGTCAGACCTTCATTGCCCGTTTTCTGGTGCCCATCGAGGAGAAGCTTAAGTCGATACCCAATCTGCATTACCATATCAAGAGCCGCACCAAGTCGGTTTACTCGATCTGGAACAAGATGCGCAAGCAGAACGTGCCGTTCGAGGGTGTTTACGATATTTTTGCGCTGCGCATCATAATCGACTGCGAGCGCGAGCTGGAGAAGCAGCTCTGCTGGACGGTCTATTCGGTCGTTGGCGACTGCTACACCCCCAACCCCAAGCGTATGCGCGACTGGGTGACAATTCCCAAGTCCAACGGCTACGAGTCGCTCCACACCACTGTGTCGGCAGGTGGCGGTCGCTGGGTGGAGATTCAGATCCGCACCGAGCGTATGGATGCCGTGGCTGAGCGAGGTATCGCCGCTCACTGGCGCTACAAAGGTGTGAATCAGGGTGCGCAGACCTCGGAGCAGTGGCTCAGCCGCCTGAGAGAGGCGCTGGAGGAGACTACCCACTCACTCTCGCAGCGCTTCGATGCCAAGCCCTCGACGAGCGAGATCTTTGTCTTCACGCCCAATGGCGATATACGCAAGCTGCCTGAGGGTGCTACTGTGCTGGACTTTGCATTTGACATCCACACCAACCTTGGCGCGACCTGCACGGGTGCGAAGGTGAACAACCGTGCCGTGCCCATCCGCGAGGTGCTGCACAATGGCGACATTGTGGAGGTGATGACGCAGAAGAACCAGACTCCCAAGTCGGACTGGCTTACGTTCTGCGTGACGTCGAAGGCTCGTGGCCGCATCAAGTCGTGGCTTCGCAACGAGCAGATGAAGCACGCCCGCATCGGTCGCGAGGAGCTGGAGCGCAAGCTCAAGAACTGGAAGATCACGGTTCCCATCGACGAGGCTGTGGCCTATCTGGGCAAGGTGCTGAAGGTGCGCACAGGCCGTGAGGTTTATTCGATGATCGCCCTGCAGAAGATAGACTTCCTCTCTATCAAGGAGATACTGCAGCAGTGGCTCTCGGGCGAGGCCGAGGAGCAGCGCCGTGTGGCGGCAGCCGAGGCTGAGCGCAAGAAGGAGGAGTTGAAGGCGGCACAGCAGGAGGAGGCTCCATCGCACCGCCGCTCGGATGCACTTGTCATTGATGAGAAGATCAACAACATAGAGTATAAGCTGGCCAAGTGCTGCAACCCCATCAAGGGCGACGATATATTCGGCTTTGTGACCATCTCGTCGGGTATCACGATCCACCGCTCGGACTGCCCCAATGCCACGCGTCTGAGGGAGAACTACCCCTATCGTGTGATGGATGCCCGCTGGCGCAGCAGTGCCGACGGAGCCTTCCGTGCAACCATCGCCATTGTGGCAGGCGACATCCCCGGCATCGGCAATCAGATTACCGAGGTCGTTACGCGCGAGCTAAAGCTCAATATCCGCACGCTGAGCATGGCGGCCCGTGGTGACGGCACGATGCGTGGCACGATCAGTGTCGAGGTGCCCTCCACATCGATTGTCGATCTTTTGATTCACTCCATTATGCGTATTCGTGGCGTACAACGCGCCTATCGAGTAAATAATTAGAGATGGAGAGAGGTTATGTATATATGCTGACAAATACTTATCACACAGTTTTATATACGGGTGTGACAAGTAATTTGCAGAAGCGTATAGCCGAGCATCGGAATAAGAGTTTTGGTGGGTTCTCGGCTCGATATAACCTCAATATTGTTGTATATTTTGAGGAGTTGCCGAATATCGTGGCTGCTATCGAGCGAGAGAAGCAGATCAAACGATTGTCGCGGCATAGGAAAGAACTTATAATTAATAGGGTTAATCCCTCGTGGGAAAATTTATTATAAACGCGTCATACCCCGCTACGCAGTAGCGTAGGGTATCCTCGGGGAAATTAGCCGTTAAGCCTGGAGGATTGCCATCGCCACCTTCGGTGTCGGGCAATGACGTAAAAGAAATACAAAACACGTCATACCCCGCTACGCAGTAGCGCAGGGTATCCTCGGGGGAGTTAGCCGTAAAGCCTGGAGGATTGCCATCGCCACCTTTGGTGTCGGGCAATGACGTAAAAGAAATACAAAACACGTCATACCCCGCTACGCAGTAGCGCAGGGTATCCTCGGGGGAGTT
>JAGBYV010000193.1 GCA_017628595.1 Alistipes sp. | reverse complement strand
TTTGTGGACTAAATTAGTGGATGCAAACTCATCGAACAATATAAATATCACAGCTCAGATCTACGATGAGGAGGCTAAGGAGTATAGAATTGAGGAGCATAAACTCGCAGCTTCCCAATACGAGAGTAATCCTGTGGCGTTCTGCGATGTGCTAACTCTCGACGAGAAGTACGGTGCCGCCGACAAGAAGATTGGATATATGGTATACCTTGCTTTTGACCACGACTACGACGACGCTATGGTCGATGCAATCAAAGAGCTCTCAAAGCAGGGCATTACGGATATGATTCTCGATCTGCGTGCCAATAGTGGAGGCCACGTAACATCGAGCATTATGCTGGCAAGTATGTTGCTGGATGAGAGTTATGTAGGCGACGACAAGGTCTATGCCCGCCTGAAGCACAATCCCAAAAATACGGTATACGATGATGTGGACTTTACACTGGATAAATTCTACTCACCCCAAGGCTCTTCTGCACAATACGACCTGCCCAATCTCGGCGTCAAGAAGTTGTGGGTAATATGCTCAGAGTTCACAGCATCAGCCAGCGAGATGCTTATTGTGGGTCTGCGAGGTTTGGATGTTGAGGTAGAGCTTATCGGTAATGTTACCGAGGGTAAAAACTGCGGTATGGAGGTTACCTACAAGAACTTTGATGGCTATGAGTATGAGTTTGCCCCCATCACCTTCATGAACGAGAACGGCAAGGGCTTCTCGGATTATGGCGACGGTATCACCCCCGAGCACAATCTGGTTACCTATGCTTCGAATCCGGCTCTTACTGATAGACAGCGATCACTTTGCAGCTACTTCCCCGTACCGCTCACAGCGTGGGACGATATAAAGAACGATATAGCTTTGGAGGAGACCGTGATGCAGATCTGCGGCAAGTCGCTCCTCACATCTTCATCTGATGCACAGGCTTCAGCTTCTCGCTTCGCTACAACACGTGCAGGCGGCATAGTTCTGCCCGAGCGCATAAATAAGAAGATAGAGCGCAACGACCTTCGCTCACGCGGAATGATCATCGTGAAGGAGTAAAAGAGAATTATAACCCACTATGCACAAACACCTGATTTCACTCATTGCCCTGCTGTTGATGCTTCCCTCGCTCTGCGGAGCGCAGGGGACAACACCATACACCATCAACCATGGCCCCTACCTTCAGGGACTCACGTACGATGGCGTGATTGTATGCTTCACCACCTCCGACCGTGGATTTTCGGGTGTGGAGATACGCGAGAAGGGCAGTAGCGAGGTGCGCCTGTGTCGCACGTCGAAGGATGGATTGTTCGAGGCTGATAATACACTGAACTCTATCGCCATTGAGGGTTTGAAGCCCGCCACGGAGTATGAGTATCGCATCATCTCGAAGCAGATGCTCTCGTTCGAGCCCTACAAGGTGGTCTTTGGCGAGGAGATTGAGAGCGAGTGGTATGACTTTCGCACCTTCGATCCCAAGGCCGACGAGGTGACCTTCGTTGTAGCAAACGACATACACGACGACGCGAAGAAGTGCGCCGACCTGCTCGATCTGATGCCTATGGATGAGGCCGAGATGGTCTTCTACAATGGCGACATTATGAGTCACTACTCGCGTGAGGGACAGCCCTTTACAAGTTTTATCGACGTATCGGTTGAAAAGTTCGCTCGCCACAAGCCCTTTGCCGTGGTGCGTGGCAACCACGAGACACGTGGCCATCTGGCCCGCGAGTATGGCAACTACATCCACAACACACGCGAGGGTCGCTACTACGGTGTCTATTACTTCGGTTCGACGGCCGTTGTGATGCTCGACTGTGGCGAGGATAAGGACGACGAGCACCCCGTATATGCCGGTCTGGTCGATTTCGACCGCTACCGCGAGGAGCAGGCCGCCTGGCTTAAGGAGGTTGTGCGCAGCAAGGAGTTCCGCCGTGCCGAGCGCCGCATCGTCATCGTGCACATTCCCCCCACCGTGGAGCGTATGGCTCAGGTGGAGCAGAATGCTAAACGTGTACCCGACCTTATGACGTGGCGTGGCAATGCCCATCTGGGCGAGTTGCTGCTGCCCATACTGAATAAGGCCGATATTGACGTTATGTTATCGGCTCACCTGCACTCGCACGTGGTATTTCCCCCACAGGAGGGTGTGGTGGAGTTCCCCATCATCGCCAACGACAATGTGAGTGCCATGCTGGTACGCTCGTCAAAGGAGGGTGTTTATGTAAAAATAGTCAATCGCGAGGGCAAAACAACACTCGAAGAGACCTATTAAGACAACATATGGTACAATGGGGAGTGTCCCAAATGACCAATAATTACTATCTTTGCCGCCACAAAAGCGGTTGTCGCAGTGCGGCAAGGAGCAAAAAGGAATAAAATTTACGATATGGAATTATCGCAACAAAGCATAGACGCGTTACGCTCCCTGATTGAGGGTGCGCCACAGAAGATGGTCGTACTCTCACATACCAATCCCGATGGCGATGCCGTGGGCTCGTCAATTGCGTGGGCCGAGGCTCTGCGCCAGCGTGGTCACTCGGTGACGTGCATCGTACCCAACAAGTACCCCTACTATCTGGATTGGATGACGGGCATACGCGACATCGTGATCTACAGGAACGAGGCCGACAAGGCTCAGCAGGCCATTGCCGAGGCTGATGCAATCTTCTGTCTCGACTTCCACACCCTCTCGCGTCTGGATGCGCTGGGCGATGTGGTGGAGAAGAATAGCTCGGCACGTCGTGTGCTGGTGGATCACCATCTCAACCCTTCGCAGTCGTTCGACATCATCTTCTCACACCCCGAGGCATCGAGCACATCATATCTCGTATATAAACTCATCGAGGCATTGTGGGGTGCGGAGAGTGTTACGGCATCGCAGGCCGAGGTGATATATGTGGGAATGATGACCGACACGGGTAACTTCTCGTTCTCGAACCTTACGCCCGACCTTTACCGTGCGCTGGCTGTTTTGTCGGCTACGGGCATAGATATTCCGCAGATATATAATAACGTATATAACTCCTTCACCGAGGGTCGTGCCCGACTCTTCGGTTATGTTATCAACCGCAAGATGAAATTCCTGCGCAAGGGCACTGTATCACATATGTCGCTCACCGAGGATGAGATGCGTCGCTTCTGGTTCCAGCAGGGCGACAGCGAGGGATTTGTCAACTACCCGCTCACGGTGAAGAAGATGCGCATGTCGGCCATCTTCATCGAGCACTCGGACTTCATCCGCGTGTCGCTGCGCTCGCGTGGCAATGTCGATGTAAACCTCTTTGCCGCACGTTACTTCGAGGGTGGCGGACACAAGAATGCCGCCGGAGGCAAGTCCTTTGTGTCGATGGAAGAGACTATCGCCCGCTTTGAGGCTGCCGTCGAGGAGTATGCCAGCGAGGGACTGCTATAAAAGAGGAACGAGAAAACAGACTACCTTTGGTTGTGCACCCTTCGGAGCGTAGCGACCAAAGTCCCCTGCCTGAGGCGGGGGATTTAGAGGGTGGGTCAGATTTGCAAATGCGGCCTTGGCCGCAGGGTGTATGCCGCGAGAAGAGAGACCCCCTACTTTAACACAAAAAGGTACAGAAGCAAAATAATATACTACCAATTATGATGAAAACCTACCTGCGACTGCTGGGCTTCGCTTCGCCCCTGAGTCGCTATGCTATACCTTACTTTTTCTACTCGGTGTTGCACGCCATTTTCAACACCTTCACCTACACGATGATCATCCCCATCATCGGTACGCTCTTCGACGAGGGCTACGTCTTCCAGCCCGTGTATGAGTTCCCCGCCATCGAATTTAATATCGAGACGCTGAACAGCGCCCTGAACTTCGTCTATACGCAGATCTTTGGTGCTGAGTACAGTGTGACACGTTTGCTGGGTCTGCTGGCTGGTATCCTCATTCTGTCGAATGTGTTGAGCAACCTGTTCCGCTACCTGGGCTCGATGACCGTGGAGGTGATGCGTACCCGCACGCTGCAGCGTATGCGTAACGAGATGTTCGAGCGCACGATGGGTATGAACGTAGGTTACTTCAGCGACCAGCGCAAGGGCGACATAATGTCGAAGATCACCTCGGATGTGATGATCGTGCAGTTCTGCATCACCAACACCCTGCAGGTGGCCTTCCGCGAGCCCTTCCTTATCTTTGGCTATGTGGCGCTGATGGTGGGCATATCGTGGCAGCTCACGGTCTTCTCTATCCTCTACCTGCCCGTTGTGGGTCTATTGATCGGCTCCATCGTGAAGCGTCTGCGCCACCCCGCGCAGCGTGGTCAGGAGCGTATGGGCGATATGGTGAGCGTTATGG
This sequence comes from Alistipes sp., assembly GCA_017628595.1. Classification (GTDB taxonomy): domain Bacteria; phylum Bacteroidota; class Bacteroidia; order Bacteroidales; family Rikenellaceae; genus Alistipes. The sequence continues at coordinate 5,455 of JAGBYV010000193.1, read as the reverse complement.
AGGAGTCGCTCTCGGGTGTGAAGACAATGAAGAGCTACAACGCCTTCGACTATATATGCGGTAAGTTCCGTTCGATAAATGCCGAGATGTCGGGCATCCTCATCTCGATGGCGCGCAAGCAGCAGCTGGCATCGCCTATGAGCGAGTTCCTCGGTATTACGGCTATCTCGGTGGTGCTGGTATTCGGTGGTTCGCTCGTGCAGAGTGGAGCGTTGCTGGCTTCGGGCTTTGTGGCATATATCGCTGCCTTCTCGCAGCTCACACGCCCCTTGCGTTCGTTTATCGACCAGTTTGCCAACATCAATCAGGGTATTGCCGCTGGTGAGCGTGTATTCTCAATTATCGACGCCGAGAGCGCCGTGAAGGATAAGGCCGATGCTGTGGAGCTGAAGGAGTTCAAGGATAAGATCGAGTTCCGCTCTATTGGCTTCCGCTATGACGAGTCACGCCAGATTCTGCACGACATTTCGTTCGAGGTGCGCAAGGGCGAGACCGTAGCGCTGGTGGGCCCCTCGGGAGGTGGTAAATCGACCTTGAGCGAGCTTATTCCCCGCTTCTACGATGTGGAGAGTGGACAGGTATATATCGATGGCCGTCCCATCGCCGACTACACGCAGGAGAGCCTGCGCGAGCATATGGGTATCGTGTCGCAGGAGACAACGCTCTTCAACGACACCATCCGCAACAATATCGCTATGGGTCGCGAGGATGCCACGCTGGAGCAGATCATTGCCGCAGCGAAGGTGGCCAATGCCCACGACTTCATTATGCAGAGCGAGAAGGGCTACGACACCAACATCGGCGACCGAGGCACCAAGCTCTCGGGAGGTCAGCGTCAGCGCCTGAGCATTGCACGCGCCGTGCTGCGTAACCCCGAGATTCTGATCCTCGACGAGGCTACATCGGCTCTCGACACCGAGAGCGAGAAGCTGGTTCAGGAGGCACTCACAATGCTTCTGGAGGGTCGCACATCGGTGGTTATTGCTCACCGCCTCTCGACCATCCACAATGCCGACCGCATCATCGTCATCGATCAGGGCCGCATCGCCGAGCAGGGTACACACTCTGAACTCGTTGCCAAGGGCGGTATTTATGCCCACCTTATAGAGATGCAGTCGCTGGCGTAAGAGATTCCTAATAAGTTTCTTTCGGCGTTACTACTTAAATAATAAGGCAGTCCTTGAGGACTGCTTTTTTTTGCCACTTTTATGTTATAAACTACATCTTCCAAGAGGTAAGTTATATTCTAAAAGTTGGAGATTCCCATCGCCTTGCTACGCAAGTCGGGGAATGACGTGATTTAATCATATATATAATAAAAATAGCCTGCCCCAATCGGGACAGGCTATTTTTATTTGCGGGCATTACTGAGGCACTTCAAAGTCCTCATAAAACACCCGTTACGCCTGTTACCAGATGATTACGCGCTCCTCCTCGGGCAGGAACATAGCACCGTCGGTGATGCCGAATGCCTTGTGGAAGGTGTCGATGTTACGCAGTGTTACGTTCACACGGTTCTTGCCGAGTGAGTGCTCATCGGTCTTGGTGCGGCGGATAACCTCCTCGTCACGCATTGTCTGTGCCCAGATCGTTGCGTAAGAGAGGTAGAAACGCTGCTCGGCAGTGAGGCCATCCACGGGCTCGGGGTGCTGACCTGCAAATGAGTTCTGCATAGCGGTGTAAGATACGCGCAGACCACCTTGATCGGCGATGTTCTCACCCAGCGAGAACTCACCATTAGCGTAGAGCGCAGGCTGATCACCCTGTGCGGGCATAATGAGTACCTTGTTGAACTGATCCACCAGGATGTCGGTGCGCTGCTTGAACGCCACAGCATCGGCCTCTGTCCACCAGTTGCTCATATTACCCTCCTTGTCGAACTGACGGCCCTGATCGTCGAAGCCGTGGGTCATCTCGTGGCCGATAACCACGCCGATAGCACCATAGTTTACGGCATCGTCAGCAGCCGAGTTGTAGAAGGGAGGCTGAAGGATAGCTGCGGGGAAGCAGATCTCGTTGGTTGTGGGGTTGTAGTATGCGTTCACGGTCTGGGGAGTCATGTGCCACTCGTCGCGATCAACCTCCTTGCCCAGGTCGGCGATGTTATCCTCGGTGTACCAGATGTTGGCACGCTTGATATTGTCCCAGTATGAGAGCTTGGGATCGATGCGAAGTGATGAGTAATCCTTCCACTTGTCGGGGTAGCCGATCTTAACGGTGAAGGTGTTGAGCTTCTCGTGAGCCTTGGCCTTGGTCTCGGCTGACATCCACTCCAGAGCGTCGATGTGCTGGCCGAGTGCTACCTGAAGGTTCTTCACGATACCCTGCATGCGTACCTTGTCGCTCTCGGGGAAGTACTTCTTTACGTAGAGCTCACCCACAGCCTCACCCAGGATGCGGTTGGGCACAGCCATAGCACGCTTCCAGCGGGGACGCATCTCCTCCTGACCTGACATCTGACGACCGAAGAAGTCGAAGTATGCAGCGTAGAGCTCATCGCCCGAGTAGCCTGCAGCGCTTGACATCACGCTCGCTACAAGGTAAGCCTTCACGGTCTCAACATCCTCCTTCTCAAAGAGTGAGAATACGCGGTCCAGCACCTCGGGCTGACCTACGGCAATCTTGTCGAACTGTCCGATACCCATCTCCGCGAAGTAAGCTGCCCAGTCGAAAGCTGAGTAACGCTTGGTGAACTCCTCGCGGGTCATGGGGTTGTAGTTGGCTGTAACATCACGCAACTCAACATTCGAGCGGAACGCCTCAGCCATCTTGGTCTCCATAGTAAGCACAGCCTGTGCCTTCTCGGCTGCGTCGTTCCAGCCCAAAAGTGAGAATGCCTTGGTGAGCCACTGCACGTAGCCCTCACGCTTTGCGGCGTTCTCCTTCTCGAGGTAGTAGTCGCGGTTGCCCAGACCCAGACCCGACTGGTCGATGTTGAGGATGTTGATCTTTGAGTTCATCAGATCGGCACCTACATACAGACCAACCAGGGGGCTGCCTGCAGCCTCGTGGATGCGAGCCACAGCGATCGAGAGCTCCTGCGGAGTTGTGAGGGCCATAATCTGATCCACGTCACGCTTTACGGGAGCTACGCCCTCCTGGTTGAGGCGTACAGAGTCAAGACCCATAGTGTAGAGGTCGGCAATCTTCTGCTCAACGGTACCTACCTCAGCCTTGCTCTCGAGCATAGCCGAGAAGAGGTCGTTGATCTGCAACTCATTGTTCTTTGCCAGCACCTCGAATACGCCATAGCGTGAGTACTCGGGTGTCAGTGGATTGGCCTTCTGCCAGCCACCTGTGGCATACTGATAGAAATCCTCGTTGAGAGCGATTGTCTCATCGAAGTTGGCACGGTCGATGGCGGGTACGGTCTCGGCCGGCTTCTGATTACAACTTGCCATAATAGCAACAGTTGAAATGGTTAATAAAATCTTTTTCATCTTTTTATTTAATTAGTAGTATCGCTTTGAATACTTTTTCTCATCAGCGCTCCATCACACGGTCGGGGCACGACTTGAAGCCCTCGACACGTATCGTTCCGTCGGCTTCGACCTCCACCACAGCGTAGGAGTTGGCCGGCGCAGCCTGCTCGATCATACCCTGCACGGTGAGGTAGTGTATGCCACGGCGGAAGCTGTAGTGTCCCGGATGATGGTGTCCCTGAAAGACTGCCAGCACCTGCTTGTGCTGCTCCAGCACCTGAACCACCTCCTCGGCATTGCCTACGCAGAGATTCTTGCTCACGTCGGAGAACGAGTCGAGCATCTGGTGCAGGAACACAAGTGTGGGCTCATCGGCGTGGCGCGTAAGCTCCTTATCGAGCCACTCGATCTGCGCCTTGGGAATGTAGGCCTTGCGCCAGTCGAAGTTACCGCGCGAGTAGGGCGTACGATCCTCGTTGAAGTTGGCATCGAGCACTATGCACCTGATGCCACGCGCCGAGAATGAGTAGTAGGCCTTGCCACGCGCACGGCCAGCGTTACGTGTGTGGGCGAGGAACTCCTCCTTCGTCAGGCAATCCATATCGTGGTTGCCCAGGACGTGATACACGGGGCCACCAAAGCGGTTGAGCGCACGCTCGGCATCATCCAGAAAGCGAAGCGTGGGCAGGGGTTCTGATGCTACGGTGGTATCCTTCATATCGCCAAGCTCGATCAGAAAATCGACCTTTGCACGGCGAAACTCCTCCACAGCCTCATTGATCTTGGCCATAGAGTCGCGGTAGTAGCGTGTGCCGCTGTGCTCGCGGTCGGCATAGTGCATATCGGTCATCAGACCAAAGCGCAACGATCGGCGTGGAGCCGCCACGGCGGGTAGCTTGCCAACGGAGAGCAGAACGATGCCTCCGGCTACAAAACGTATAAACTCACTGCGACGCATAATCGGTAAAGGTGTTAACTCTTTAGGAGCATTGACTGAATCAAACAAGGGCCGAGCGGACTCGACCCTTATCTATGTATTGGAAGAGGTTTTCTTTGAATTCAAAATTCAAAATTTTCTCCTCCTCCCTTCCTCTAAAATTCATTTATCGTGCGGATTTTCAAGGCTTGCGAAGCGACATAATGCGGAGCATACTCGGCGTATGTGAGCAATTATGGCGCAAGCGTAACGCAGAAAACACCACGAGAAATAATTTTTATTACTTGCGGATAGCAGCTACACCAGGCAACTCCTTACCCTCCATATACTCGAGCAGTGCACCACCACCTGTAGATACGTAAGATACCTTGTCAGCCAGGCCGAACTTGTTGATACAAGCTACAGAGTCACCACCACCAATCAGCGAGAATGCACCCTGAGCAGTAGCCTCAGCGATAGCCTCAGCAACAGCCTTAGAACCGGTAGCGAACTTATCCATCTCGAATACGCCTACGGGACCATTCCAGAGGATAGTCTTGCACTCGAGAATCTCCTTGCGGAAGAGCTCCTTACCGCCAGCAGCGATGTCAAGACCCTCCCAACCGTCGGGAATTGCGTTTGCGGGGCACTCCTGAGTGTTTGCAGTCTCAGCGAAGTCGTCAGCGATCAATGCGTCGGGAGTAGTAACGATCTTGATACCCTTCTCCTCAGCCTTCTTCAGGATATCCAATGCTACGGGGAACATATCGGGCTCGCAGATTGACTGACCTACCTTACCACCCTGAGCAGCAGCGAAGGTGTAGGTCATACCACCACCGATGATGATCTTGTCGCACTTCTCCATCAGCTTCTCGATGATAGAGATCTTGGTAGAAACCTTTGAACCACCTACGATAGCTACGAAGGGACGCTGGGGATTCTCCATAACGCCGTCGATAGCCTTCAACTCGTTCTCCATAACGTAGCCGAACATCTTGTCCTGGGGGAAGTACTCAGCGATAAGAGCGGTTGAAGAGTGTGCACGGTGAGCAGTACCGAATGCGTCGTTGATGTAGCAGTCAGCGTATGAAGCGAGCTTCTTAACGAACTCCTTCTG
>JAGBYV010000192.1 GCA_017628595.1 Alistipes sp. | reverse complement strand
TCCTCGTCCTTATAGCTTGCATAAGACTGGATGTAGCGCAGCACCTCCATAGCCTCCTTATAGATGATATCATCGACATTGGCAGCCGAGATGCTCAGCAAAATCTTCTTTGCACCCGAGATAAGGTTGCTGTTCAAGAGGGGCGAGCACAACGACTTGCGTGCTGCCTCCTCGGCACGATCCTCACCCTCGGCCGAAGCCACACCCATATGGGCGCGACCGCTACCCTTCATCACTCGCTTCAAATCGGCGAAATCGACACGGATGAAAGCAGACTCGACGGTGATGATCTCGGCGATACCCTTTGTAGCAGATGCCAGAATATCGTCAGCCTTACCGAAGGCCTTGGTCATAGGCAGGTTGCCGAACTGCTCGATGATGCTCTCGTTGTCGATAACCAGAAGCGAATCGACATACTTGCGCAGCTCCTCGATACCCTGACGAGCCTGCTCGCTACGCGAGGGACCCTCCCACAAAAGTGGCGAGGTTACGTTGGCTACGGTCAAGAGATCCATCTCGTGTGCCAGCTTGGCAATCACGGGCGAAGCACCGGTACCTGTACCACCACCCATACCGGCGGCGATGAATACCATCTCGGTATTGTGAGAGACCAGATACTCGCGAATCTGATCCAGTGCCTCCATGGCAAACTTACGACCCTGCTCGGGATCGTTGCCGGCACCCAGACCGGGACCCATCACGATCTTATCCTCGGCGGGGATGCTCAAATTATCAAGCGCACGTGCATCGGTATTACAAGCAAGGAAATTAACATCCTTGATACCCATGCGCCACATGTGATCCAGGGCATTACCTCCTGCACCACCTACACCAATTACTGTTATTATCGACGATGCCTTCTTCGACATCGAGAGTTCATTCATCAGATCTTCCATCTTCTTTTCTCTGTTAATATTCATCATCACCATCTACATCTTCGCCCGGCTCGGGGAATGCCTCCGTAAGGGTTCGTTTAATCTTACCTCCCAGACGCTTGAGCCAGCCACCGCCGCGCTTAATGTCCTCATCACCATCCTCTATGTCATCACCATCGATATTATCATCGCCCTTGATGGGATTCTGCTCAATCACGGGCGCTGCAGCCTGGGGCTGTGGCTCGGGTTCGGGCTGAGGCGTGGGAGGTGTAACAACCTGCGGCGCAGGCTGTGGCGCGGGCTGAGGCTCCGCAACACGCTGCGGCTCCACGGGCTCCGCTTTGGGCTCATCGGTCTTTCTGATGTAGACACCTACGGGGCAGGGGCCTGCCGTAGCACCACGCAAAAGCATCGAGATAGCCAGCGTATATGATGGCGAAGCAGCCTTCTCGAGTGACTCGGTAGAGATGCCTATCTCGGCACACGCAACGCGAACCTCCTGCTCGGTGACAATATTGAAGAGCTCGGCTACATTCTTAAGGTTTGAGCCACCACCCGTCAAGACGATACCTGCTCCGAGTTTCTTGGCATAACCCGCATCGCGAACCTCGTTCCATACGTACTCGGCGATGTCGGTCATACGAGCCTCGATCACAGCTGCAAGGTTAAGGCGGGGAATAGGCTTGATGGCACGGCCACGGTTACGCACCTGAATCATATCGTCGGGCGTAAGCTTCACAACAGCCGAACCGCACTGCTTCTTCAGATTCTCGACCATGCGAGAGGGGATATTCTTATCGTAACCCAGAATGTCGGTATTGAGAGCCGAACCACCCATGGGAATAGATGCAATATAGCAGAGTACGCCACCACGATAGATAGCCACATCCGTAACGCCGCTACCAATATCGACAATGGCAACACCGTCCTCCTTCTCATCAGCCGTAACAAGCGAGTCGGCGATAACGGCCGCACCGGCATAGATGTCACGAATCTTGATGCCCGCATCCAGGAATACACGACGCAGACGATCCTTGGCAACATGCTCGCAGAGGATGAAGTTATAGGTCGACGAGAGCTGCTTGCTGTAGCAGCCTACGGGGTTCTTGAGCTCGGTACCGATGTCGCTCTTGTAGCAGAGGGGGAAGAAATCCATAATCACCTCGCCATCGGCAGCCTTCACGTTACGCATACGCTCACGCAGCGCCAGAAGATCGTGCTTCGAGATGCGGTTCTCGCTATCCTCCACAAAGACATGATCAGTATAGCGGGCACAGCGCACAAAACGTCCCGAGATAGATACATAGGCATCAGTAATGGCTACACCTACCTCCTCCTGGGCACGTGCACGCGCACGATGCAACGCCTCAGCTACGGTCTGGCTATTGTCCACCATGCCGGCCGAGACTCCCGTAACGGGCTCTGCTACCACCGTTTCGATATTGATTGTGCCGCCCTCGGTCAATGAACCTACGGCAATGACCAGCTCGGAAGAACCGATATCAACGGCTACGACATAATTTTTTCTACTATCCACAATATATTGTTTTTATTTATTTCGTACACACCACCTGTCCGCGATACTCCACAGAGATTGTCTTGAAACTATCCCATCCTATGTTGCGCAGACCATTCTCGTAGAACGAGAGCAGATTATCGAGCTTCTGCTCCACATCATCGAGCGTACCCAGACGCACCGTATGGTTACCCGAGCGGGGAACGAGCTCCAGCGTCAAGTCGCCGCTACTCATCGTAGAGGCCACAATCTGGACTATTTCGGCACGCCAGAAAGAGTCGTTTTCTATATATTTTACAAAGTTAATCAGTTTAAGGAAATCTTCATACCTTTTTTGTAACTTTTTTTGCTTCTCGCGCTCGGCATCCTGACGTGCCGTAACGCGGGCAATATTTTTCTCATTCTCGCGATCCAGGTAACGCAACCAGCGACGCAGATCGGCCTTCTCCTCACGCTTGGCCTGCACACGGGCATCGTACTCGTCATAATCCTCGAAGGGACCCTTGAAACCGCCGAGCCAACCCTTGCGCTCAACCTGCATGCGACGCACCGAACGCACCGAATCGGCGATGATGTCGGTCATCTCGAACAGGGGCACCTTCTCATACTGGAGCGTATCGATACGATGCTCATACTCGGCCATGCGCTGGGCTATATAGTCTCCCACATTGCCGACATAACTGCTCTCGATGGGCGGGCGGTACGAACCCGTAACCACAGGGACATAGACCGAGGCCAGTTCGGGCGCAGGGAAGATAAATCCCTGCTCGGTGATGTAGCAGTCGTAACCATCGACCATAAGGCGCATCAGCGGTCGGCGCTGACTCACCTCCACACGCAGCTCGCCATCGTAGGTGAGGTAGGCGCTGGCTCTATCGACAAAACCCTTGCCGCGAATGCAGCGCTCGATGCCGGCCAGATCGACATCGCCAACCGACTCTCCAACGGTGGCTATGCCGCTCATTGCGATCCACTCGCGCACGGCCTCGCTCGTTACGAGCATCTCATCGCGCAGACTATCGACCACGCTTACCGAGAGCGTATGCACTTTGGTTGTGGCACGATGCTCGTCGGCGCGAGAGTGGAAGAAGACCACAAACGCGACAACGCCAACCCACAGCAGCGTATTAAGGATTATTTTCAGTGTTCGGGGCATTATGCTTTCTTTGCTAACTGGGCGGCTATGGCCTCGCAATATACATCAATATTTCCTGCACCAAAGGTGACAACCACATCGGTCGGCATGCTATACAGGTCGTCGGCCAGCATTTCACGCTCGCAGATGTGCCACGGCTTAGTGACATGCTCGCCAATAAGCTCCGAGCAGATACCCTCAATAGGCTCCTCGCGAGCGGGATAGATGGGCACCAGCACCACCTCGTCGGCCAGCGACAGGGCAGCGGCGAACTCCTTGTAAAGGTCGCGTGTACGAGTGTAGAGGTGCGGCTGGAAGACGGCCGTAAGTCGGCGCTCGGGGAACATGCGCTTAACGGATGTGATCGTAGCCTCCAGCTCCTCGGGATGGTGGGCATAGTCGTCCATATAGACCTGACGGGGCGAATTGACATAGAACTCGAAGCGGCGCTTCACGCCCGAGAATTTTTCTAATGCGGTCTGCAATTTCTGCTCATCGAGTATCTCGCCTCGCTTGCGTGCAGCGCAGAGCGACGAGGCCACGGCGGCAACGCAATTTTCGACATTCACCCAGCCGGGGATGCCGAGCGTCAAATCAGAGAAAACGCCATACGGCGTTACAATATCGAAGCGGTAATATCCACCCTCACAGAGTGTTACGTTGCGAGCATGGAAATC
>JAGBYV010000191.1 GCA_017628595.1 Alistipes sp. | reverse complement strand
TGACCCCTCTCCCAATATCTTTTTCATGGCCGTGCAGAACTGTTTGCGCGATAAGACAAACCCCTATCGCCTGCAGGTTGTGCAGCATCTGATGATGGCTATGTTCTATGCCTCGGAGAAGGTGCGTGAGATCGATAACGACAACCAGCCGTCGCGCACGAATGCCGATGTATTGTCAAAGAAGTTTCTGGAACTTGTCAAACAGAATTTCCGCAAGGAGCGTCAGTTGCAGTTCTATGCCGACGCATTGTGCATTACGCCGCGTTACCTCTCGCGTGTGGTTAAGGAGTGTACCGGCTCATCGGCCGCAGAGTGGATTGAGCGTTGCGTAGTATTGGAGGCTCGCGCCCTGCTCAAATCGACCAATATGACTATACAGCAGATCAGCGATGAACTCAACTTCCCGTCGCAGACTTTCTTTGGAAAGTATTTCAAGCGCCGTGTCGGCATGTCGCCCAAGGAGTATCGCAGAGTGGGCTAAGACTGAGGGTTAAATATCTATCGGATGTCGTACATAAAGTATTTGGCATCCGTTTTTTTGTATATTTTTTGCTCGACGCATGATGTTAAAAACTCTTTTTTCGTATATTTGTATGGAGCAAAGTGAAATATTGCAGATATAATTTTTGATAGTAGATGAAACGAACAATCATATCTTGTTTTCTGACCATTGTAATAGGCTTGTGTGTTGTTGGGTGCAGCTCGCGACAAGGAGCGAAGAGCGCCTCGTCGTCGGACTCTTCAACGGCAGAAAAGGCCCTGAAGTTTATCCCTGCGCTACCTCCAGCCATGATTCCTGAGGATCAGCGAATGGCTTACATGGTGGATCACTACTGGGATAAGTTCGACTTCTCGGATACCACCTTTATTGCCAATGTCGATATGCAGCATATGGCTACGGCCTATGCCGTATATGTAGGTGGCTATCTGGCCGACTCTATGGCCTACGAGCCTATGAGCCGACTGATGCGCAAGGCATCAACTTCGCGACCGATGTTTGATTATTTTATGACACTGGCCGATATGGTGCTGCACGATCCCAATTCACCGCTGCGTAGCGATGAGAAGTATATCCCCGTTCTGGAGGCAGCTATCGCATCACCTTTCTACGATGAGTATGAGCGTATGCCATACCAGCATGATCTGCTGGTAGCCATGCAGAACCGTGTCGGTCGCACGGCCAACGACTTTACCTATACGCTTGCCTCTGGCCATTCGGCTAAGATGTCAAGCATCAAGGCCGAGTACCTACTTATATTTATGAGTAACCCTGGTTGTGAGATGTGTCGAGAGGTACGCGAACAGATTATGGCCTCGCCTATGCTCAATGAGCTGATTGAGCGTGGTACGCTGAAAATATTGGTTCTCTATCCCGATCGCGATTTGCAGGCATGGCACGAGCACTATAATGATTACCCTTCGTCGTGGATTAATGCCTACGATAAGGAGATGACCATCACGCGAGAGCGCTTGTACGACCTGAAGGCTATACCGGCTCTGTATCTGCTCGACAGCGAGAAGAGGGTGATGGCTAAGGATTGTACCGATGTGGAGCAGATCGAGCATCTAATCATGCAGGCCGAGTAGTCAAGGATAAGCAAAACTTATGGTTGGATAAAAATTAGTGATTAAATACCTATTGCATGGAGAGAAAATCACTATATCTTTGCAGTAGAAAAAAGAAACAAACTATAATAACAAACAAACTAAAACTTAAAGATTATGTCAAAGAAATTCCGTTGCACAGTATGTGGTTATATTCATGAGGGTGATGCGGCTCCCGAGAAGTGTCCGCTTTGCAAGGTTCCCGCTGAGAAGTTCGTAGAGATCGAGGAGAAGGATGGCGCACTTGAGTTCGCAACAGAGCACAAGCTCGGTGATGGCAAGGGTGCCAGCGAGGAGTTGTGGAAGGGCTTGCAGGAGCACTTCATGGGTGAGTGCACCGAGGTAGGTATGTACCTTGCAATGAGCCGTCAGGCTGATCGTGAGGGTTATCCCGAGGTAGCTGAGGCTTTCAAGCGTTACGCTTGGGAGGAGGCTGAGCACGCTTCAAAGATCGCAGAGCTTATCGGCGAGGTAGTATGGGATACAAAGACTAACCTCTACAAGCGTATGAACGCTGAGGAGGGTGCATGCGAGGATAAGTTCCGCTTGGCAGTATTGGCAAAGCAGGAGAACCTCGACGCTATCCACGATACTATCCACGAGATGGCAAAGGATGAGGCACGTCACGGTGCTGGCTTCCAGGGTCTTTACAATAGATATTTCAAATAGTTAAGATTTTTATGTGTAGTGAAGGGGTGCTCAATTGGGAGCACCCCTTTTTTGTAAAAAAGGCTGCCACGCCAATGTTGACAGCCTCTCTTCATCTTAAGTCGGGTACATCTTATGCAACCTGCAGTAGAAGTCCTTCGTTCTCGTCGTGCCATATTCTCACGCTGCCGCCTGTGCGCAGTCGTCCGTCTATAATAAACGACGACAATGGCTCTTCGATGTAGCTCAGCAGGGTTCTGCGCAGAGCTCGCGCTCCATATTGCGAGTCGTAACCAATTGTTGCCAAATGGCGTATTGCTTCGGCTGTTATCTCGACGTTGTAGCCTTGCTCTTGTGTGCGCTGCAATATGCTGTCAAGTTCGAGGTTTATTATCTGCTCAATGTCCTTGATGGTGAGCGAACGGAAGAGGATCGTCTCATCAATGCGATTCAGAAACTCTGGCGAGAAGGCCTGCTCTAATGCTCTCTTGTATTCGTCAAAAGACTGATTATCCTGATTGTTCTCTTCCAACGGAGTGTTGTAACCAACCCTTCGTCTCTTCTCTTGTGCGTTGCGCGCCCCGGCATTTGATGTCATAATAATGATTGTATTACGAAAATCTACCTTACGACCCGACCCATCGGTAAGATGTCCCTCATCGAAGATCTGCAACATAGTGTTGAAGATATCCGGGTGAGCCTTATCTATCTCATCAAAGAGTATGACGGCGTATGGCTGGCGCCGTACGGCCTCGGTTAGTTGACCACCTTCGCCATGACCTACATAGCCCGGTGGTGAACCGATAAGGCGAGCTACGTTATGTCTCTCGCTATACTCCGACATATCCAGGCGTATGAGTCCTCGTTGCTGGTCAAACAGGTGTTGTGACAACTCCTTGGCAAGTAGGGTTTTGCCTACGCCCGTTGGCCCGATCAGAAGAAACACACCTATGGGGCGGTTTGCATCTTTTAATCCTGCCCGCGCACGCAGCAGCGATTTGGCTATACGGTCCGTAGCGTGGCCTTGCCCCACGATGCGATGGCGCAGATGCGTTGCCAGCGAGCGCAGTTGCTCGGCCTGATCATGCGAGATGCGCTCGGCGGGGATGCCCGTCATGGCGGTTATGACCTCCTCGATATCTTTTTTACTTATTATGATAGGATTCTCTTGCATCGATCTACGCCACTCTTTATGCTGCTCGATGAGTCGCGACTTCAGTGCAATCTCCTTTATATGTGCCGTTGCCACCTTTTCATAAGTGAGGGCAGTGATTGCCTCACAACGCTCCTGCATGGCCTCATTTAGCATTATCTCGGTGGTATGCATCGGCTCCGATTTTTGGGCAGAACGTATGCGACTGCGTGC
>JAGBYV010000190.1 GCA_017628595.1 Alistipes sp. | reverse complement strand
CTGCCGCTATGGCGGCTATGATGCGGTTGCGCGTTATGTAGTATCGGCCGTTCTGTTTTGTCTGCGAGGATAGCTCGGTAATGACCGCACCGCCGTGTGAGATCATATCTTCAGCCAGATGCTGGTGTGCGGAGGGTGTAATACCAGGCAGAGCGTTGGCTACCACGCCAACCGTAGTCAACCCATGCTGCAGTGCAGCTCTGTGGCAGGCGCCGTCTACGCCGTAGGCCAGGCCGCTAACTACCACCGCATCGGGTACGCACTCGGCAAATCCCTGCACCAGCTCGTTGCACATACGTTGTCCGTAGGATGATATCTTGCGAGTGCCGACAAAGGCCACCGCACGCGCTCTTAAGGCCTCGGCATTGCCACGCAGATAGATCACGGCGGGGTAGTCGTCAATCTCTCGCAGCAGCGAGGGGTAATTCTCATCTGTGGATGCAATAACCTCAATGCCATGACGCAGGCAATATGTCGCCTCGCGCTCGGCTTCGCGCATGCCGGCTCCCTCAGCAATCGAGCGTGCCACATCTTCGCGCAACTCGGCCCGTGATATGAGCTCCTGCACAGATGCCGAGTAGATGGCCTCGGCCGAGCCGAAGCACTCCAGCAGATATGCCACCGCCCGTGTTCCCAGACGCGGAACAAACGTGAGCGCTATATCTTTTATCGGCATTGACGACATAAATGGAGCGAAAATGTGAGTTTCTAAGAGGTAAAGTTAGTAAAAAATGCATAAAAAGCACGAAACTTGCGCTGAAGTTTTGGCTGAATTAGATTTTTTTGTATATTTGCACTCGCAATTAAGCATTATGGTCCGATGGATGAGTGGCTTAGTCACCGGTCTGCAAAACCGTCTACAGCGGTTCGAATCCGCTTCGGACCTCGTATTTGAATGGATAACAAGTTGATTTGCAACGCGTTATCCATTTTTTTTTGTTTGTCGCGAGGAGCAATTGTTTGAGGATCTGGCAAGGGCTATCGGGCGCCCGTTATGCCTCGCCATATGACCGCAGACAAATACACCCTGCGATGGTGAGTACAAAAAAATACTATCCACCCCGTAAGGAGTGGATAGTTGTTTTTAAGGTATGGAGTCTGATATTACCTCTTGCGCTTGATAAGAATATGGGTTGATAGGCGGCGCTGACCATAGTGGTCGTAGCGCGAGTTGTCGGTGGGGTAGTTCACAACATCGGTGGATGACTCTCTGCTACCCTTGATATACATCGTGGTTGAGCCTCCGCCATCCATATTCAGTGCAAGGCGTGGATTGAAATACTCCACAAGGAACTCGGTGACCTCCTTGGCGCTCATACCTGCGCTGTTTGTCGAGCGGCCGTCGATGGTAATGAGCAACAATCTGTTTGATCGGGTAAGTGCTACGGCTGTGCGAGGGTGACGCACACCCTGATGGCGGCGGTAATCCTCATACTCCAACTTCGTTAGCTCCACGTCCGTGATATCGCCTACGAATGTCGTACCCACCGGTTTGTAATTGTCGATGAGCATAGGCGAGGCTGAGAATATGTTGGGCATCCTGCTTTTCAGGTATGAGGCCTTGTCGCCATAGCCAATATCTATCTTTCGGCCATCGTAGGCAATAGCTCCCTCGTGCTTCCAAAAACGCAGATGCTCCTCTGAAAGCGTTATCTCCGAGAAGATCTCTCCGTCGGCCTTTACAAATGATGCGTCCCACTCATACGTTGCGTTGATTCCCGCTACGGCATCGTGGCGAAGTGCCACACTCGACAGCGAATCGCCCTTGTCGAGCACTACAAAATCCAGTTCGTAATCCTTGCAGTTCAGATCCAGCGCAAGCACATTGACAAACTGCTGTGCGCCCCCCTTCTCGCCTCGGAAGCTATACCACACAAGTTTGTCGCCATCTATCTGGCGGACTCTCCAGCCCTTCTCTCCATCATTGGGTGTCTTCTCCTTGCGGGAAGAGGCCTGGGCGTGCACGGCTGAGAGGAGTACGGCGAAGAGTGTAAATATAAAAATACGTTTCATATAGTTATCTGGTTATTTGTTGTTGCACTAAATTAACATCATTGCGACCGACAGGATTGTGATAATCTGAATAAATCGGCGGAAAGCCTTTTCGGGGAACAGCTTGACAATACCAATGCCCAACCATGCACCGATGCCGATGATGGGCAGCATCGTGAGATTGAGCGAGAAGGTCGCCCACGAGATGTTGTCCCACACGAAGATCTGGAGCGGTACCTTCAGCAGGTT
>JAGBYV010000189.1 GCA_017628595.1 Alistipes sp. | reverse complement strand
GCCATAGACCTCTGTCTCGAAGAAGTTGTAGATAGCAGGACGGTGAACCCTCTCCCACTGACGCAACGACGATATCTCCAGCGGCTCGGCGCCATATGTGCGAGGCTGCTCCTGACACGCAAAGAGTGTTGCACATGAGAGAGAAAGAAGTAATGGATAGAAAAATTTTCTCATAGGTTGAAATCTGTGTGTTTATACAAATATACAAAAAAGTCGGCGCTTTATGCATAAAATCGGGGAATATCACATCTCAGGATACCTCAAATCTCGACTTTTTTACTATCTTTGCTCTCGCGCAGGAGCTCCCCCATCACACACAGGGAGTATTGCTATGCGCTAAAACCTTTAATTGTTTTTTATATGTCAGGTTTTTTCGGCTGTGTATCACGCAACGAGTGCGTGAATGAGGTATTTTACGGCACCGATTACCATTCGCATCTTGGCACCAAGCGTGCCGGTATGGCCTTCGTTAAGGATGGCCGTTTCATTCGCTCGATTCACTCTCTGGAGGATGGATATTTCCGCAATAAGTTTGAGAGCGAGCTACCCCGATTCCTGGATTCAAACATGGGTATCGGCGTAATCTCGGACAGCGAGTCGCAACCCATCACCATCACATCGCACGTGGGACGCTATGCCGTAGTCACAGTGGCACGCATCGACAATCTGGAGGAACTCACACAGGAGCTCCTTAATGATCATCACCATTTTGCCGAGCTATCCGAATCAAAGATCAACGCTACAGAGCTCGTTGCAATCCTCATCGGATTGGGCGAAACTATAAAGGACGGTATTGCACTGGCACAGAGCAAAATCAAGGGTTCTTGCTCGATGCTGATTCTCACCGACCACGCAATCTATGCTGCACGCGACCGCTTTGGCCGTACACCCATCACCATCGGCAAGAACGACAAGGGTTATGTATGCGCCAGCGAGAGCTCAAGCTTCGATAACCTCGGATTCGACTTTGTTCGTGACCTGGGTCCCGGTGAGGTGGTGCAGATCACCGCTGACGGTGTACGCCAGATCACACCTCCGGGCAACAGAAAGCAGGTATGTTCGTTCCTGTGGGTATATTATGGTTACCCCTCGGCTTGGTATGAGGGTATCAACGTGGAGGATTGCCGCTACCGCTGTGGTGCAGCCATGGCACGTCGCGACAATGATATAGAGCCCGACTTTGCCGCAGGTATCCCCGACTCGGGCGTAGGTCACGCCATCGGTTACTCTAATGAGAAGGGCATCCCCTACAAGCGTCCATTTGTGAAGTACACACCCACATGGCCTCGTAGTTTCATGCCACAGAACCAGAAGATGCGCGACCTGGTAGCAAAGATGAAGCTACTGCCCAATAGCAAGTTCACGCATAATCAGAAGATCGTCTTCATGGACGACAGTATCGTGCGAGGTACGCAGCTTAAGGACAATGTGGTGAAGTTGCTGGATGAGGGTGTAAAGGAGGTGCATATGCGTATTGCATGTCCGCCGCTGATCTTCCCCTGCCGATTCCTCAACTTCTCAACATCGCGCAGTACATATGATCTCTACGCACGTCGTGTGATTCGCGATATGGAGGGTACGGATAATATTCCCGACTCAGTATTTGAGGAGTATGCAAATCCCGACACGGAGAAGCACAAGGAGATGGTTGATGTGATGTGCCGTCACCTGCAGCTCACATCGCTCAAGTTCCAGCGTCTGGACGATCTGGTTGAAGCAATCGGTCTGAAGAAAGAGGAACTCTGTACACACTGCTGGGATAATTCAAGCTACGACGAATAAAGAAAAAAGCCTGCTAACCATCTGGTTAAGCAGGCTTTTCTATATTTATTGCGGCCTTCTTACAGAGCCTCCAGCATTCGCTTCAGCACCACCGTTGCCGAGATCTCGCGATTAGCAGCCTCGGGGATAACAAGCGAGCGAGGTGACTCGATAACATCGTCGGTAACAATCATATTGCGACGCACGGGCAGGCAGTGCATAAAGTGAGCGTTGTTAGTTACAGCCATCTGTCTTTCGCTCACCGTCCAGCTCATATCCTGCGAAAGAATCTTGCCATAATCCTCAGGGCGTGTAACACCCGGACAGCTCCAATTCTTGGCATATACGAAGTCGGCACCCTCGAAGGCCTTCATCTGGTCATACTCTACCTTGGCATCGCCCACAAACTGCGGATCGAGCTCGTAGCCCTCGGGATGAGTAACAACAAAATCAACGTCAGCTGCATTCAACCACTCAGCAAACGAGTTGGGCACAGCCTGAGGCAGAGCCTTAGGGTGGGGAGCCCACGTCAGAACAACCTTAGGACGCTTGCACTCCTTGTACTCCTCGATAGTGATAAGGTCGGCAAACGACTGCAAGGGGTGCACTGTAGCGCTCTCCATGAAGAATACGGGTTTGCCCGAGTACTGGATAAACTGCTCGAGAATCTTCTCCTGATAGTCATCCTCGCGGCTCTCAAAGCGGGCAAACGAACGCACACCGATAATATCGCAATAGCTTGCCATAACGGGAATAGCCTCCAGCAGGTGCTCGCTCTTGTCGCCATCCATCACAACGCCACGCTCCGTTTCCAACTTCCACGCGCCTTGATTAACATCGAGCACGATGACATTCATACCCAGATTCATCGCAGCCTTCTGCGTGCTGAGGCGTGTACGCAGGCTATTATTGAAAAATATCAAGAGTGCGGTCTTATTCTTACCCAACTCCTGATACTTATAACGGTCGGCCTTAATCTCCATAGCCTCTTTAAGGGCTACCTCCAGAGGACCAAGATCCTTAACACTTCGAAATACTCTCATAACTCTTCACTTCAACATTTTGTAGCTCCACCGCGACTCGAACGCGAATCTAAGGTTTAGGAAACCTTTGTTCTATCCCTTGAACTATAGAGCCAAATGAGGTCCTTTCGGACACACCGACTACAAAGATAATAATTTTTCCCATATTTAGCCTACTTTCCTCCATAGTGAACATAAAAAACATCTACCCTGCCCCGTCATCCAACAAAAAAAACCGCTACCCACACGGGATAGCGGTTTTTCATTATAGAGAGTTTATTTACTCTGCCTGTGCAAAGCCCTCGACGTCGGCCTTAAGACCTACAACGAGATTGTCGTAATCACGCAGACCTGTACCACCAGGGATCAGGTGACCGCAGATAACGTTCTCCTTGAGGTTTGCCAACGGGTCGATCTTACCCTGGATAGCAGCCTCGTTCAAGACCTTGGTAGTCTCCTGGAACGATGCAGCCGAGATGAAGCTCGATGTCTGCAAAGCTGCACGGGTAATACCCTGAAGAACCTGATTAGAGGTTGCGGGCACGATGTCACGAACCTTAACGGGCTTGAGATCACGACGCTTGAGCGATGAGTTCTCGTCACGCAACTTTCTGAGTGAGATAATCTGACCAGGCTGTACGTTCTGTGAGTCGCCGGCATCCTCGACAACAACCTTGTCGTAGAGCTCGTCGTTCACATCCATGAACTCCCACTTATCGACGATCTGATCCTCGAAGAAGCGTGAATCACCCGGATCCTCAATCTT
>JAGBYV010000188.1 GCA_017628595.1 Alistipes sp. | reverse complement strand
GAGAGCCTCACTCGTAAATGTGGCGCAGAACAAGAAAACAGAAAAAGTAAAAATAAAAACGAAATTAAGATTATGGCAAATCACAAGTCATCAAAGAAGAGAATCCGCCAGACAGTTACAAAGCGTGCTCACAACCGTTTGTATCACAAGACCGCTCGTAACGCTGTAAAGGCTTTGCGTAACACAACTGAGAAGAGCGCTGCAGAGGCATTGCTTCCCAAGGTATCGTCTATGCTCGATAAGTTGGCTAAGACTAACATTATCCACAAGAACAAGGCTGCTAACCTCAAGAGCTCCCTCGCTTTGCACGTTAACGCATTGTAATTCGAAGCGGATTTCAAGCAAGATAAAAGGCTGTCCCAACGGGGCAGCCTTTATTTTTTGTGATATTAAGGTTTCAGAGGTCCGTAGAAGAATGATGCCGTAGCGCCGCCATCAATCAAAAAGTCGGAACCTGTAATAAATGCGCCACGCTCCGAGAGCAGTATTTCTGCAAGGTTTGCCACCTCGTCGGCCGTGCCTGGACGTCCAGCGGGACACTTGGCAAACATGTTTTTATAAAAATCTCCTCGTGGTCCGTTGAACTCGTCCAAAGCGAGCGGTGTGACGATGATGCCTGGCGATATGGAGTTTATGCGTGCGCCACGCTCACCCCACTTCACCGCCTCGGCCATCACGCGCTTGACGTTGCAACGTTTGGCCATCTGGTAGGCGTGTAATGTATCGCGGATATTCCCCTCCTGTAACATTTCAAGCGAGAGCAGCTCCTCACAGGGCGTGGTGGCCAACAACTCGTCAGCCTCCGCACCGAGAGCGGGCATACGATGTCCCGACTGTGACGATATAGTTACACCCACGCCTCCGCGCTTGATAACCTTGCCCACCTCCTCCAGCAATACGGCTGTGCCGTAGAGATCGACTTTTAGAATGGTTGCGATGGGAGCCTGGCTGGGCGATACACCAGCCGAGTTTATCAGCATGGCAATCTCACCAAAACTCTGTGCCGTGGCAATGAGCGAGAGAATAGACTCGCGTGATGAGAGATCAGCCTCCGTGGCCGTGCAGTCGAAGCCAGCCTCACGCAGTGTGGTGGCTGCACGCTCGGCATTTGCCAATGAACGGTCTCCTATAACAATCTTTTTGCCGTAACCTACACGGCGTGCTATGGCCATGCCTATCTGACCAGCACCTATCCAAACGATTACATCTTTCATATCGGGGAATCTGTTTTATTGTCTAAATATACGAACAATACCTTATATTTATTGCGTGCGCGAGGCAAAAATGTTGGCATAGAATAAAAAAACTCCCGCACCTAACGGCGCGGGAGCGATTCAGAGTTTATAAGTATTGGATTACTTATTCTTCTCCATAGCGGCCTTCAACTCAGCCAAACCTGCGATGTCACCCAAAGTGGTCTTCTCGATAGAAGCGTTAACCTTCTTCAATGAAGACTTGGTTGCATCAGCAGCAGCACGCTTCTCAGCCTTCTCAGCTGCGATCTGCTCGCGCTTAGCCTCCTCGAAGATACGAGTGTGAGAGAGAGTGATGCGCTTTGTAGCCTTAGAGAACTCGATAACCTTGAAATCAGCTGTCTCGCCAGCCTTCAAAGTTGTGCCATCCTCCTTAACGAGCTGCTTAGCGGGAGCGAAACCAGTGATGTTCTCGCCCAATACTACAACAGCACCCTTGTCGTTGAGCTCAGAGATAGTTGCGTTGTGAACAGTGTCAACAGCGAACTTAGACTCGATCTCGTTCCAGGGGTTCTCCTCCAACTGCTTGTGGCCAAGGCTCAAGCGACGGTTCTCCTTGTCGATCTCAAGAACTACTACCTCGATCTCAGCACCGATCTGAGTGAACTCGCTGGGGTGCTTAACCTTCTTAGTCCATGAGAGGTCAGAGATGTGGATCAAGCCATCGATACCCTCCTCGATCTCAACGAATACACCGAAGTTAGTGAAGTTGCGAACCTTAGCAGCGCACTTTGTACCTACGGGGTACTTAGCGTCGATACCTGCCCAAGGATCGGGAGTAAGCTGCTTGATACCGAGTGACATCTTGCGCTCCTCGCGGTCGAGAGTCAGGATAACTGCCTCAACCTCGTCACCTACCTTCAAGAACTCCTGTGCTGAACGCAAGTGCTGGCTCCAAGACATCTCAGATACGTGGATAAGACCCTCAACGCCGGCAGCGATCTCAACGAATGCGCCGTAGTCAGCCATAACCACTACCTTACCCTTAACGGTGTCGCCAACCTTGAGGTTAGCATCCAAAGCCTCCCAGGGGTGGGGAGTAAGCTGCTTCAGACCGAGTGCGATACGCTTCTTCTGCTCGTCGAAGTCGATGATAACTACGTTGAGCTTCTGGTCCAACTGTACCAACTCCTCGGGCTTGTTTACGCGGCCCCATGAAAGGTCGGTGATGTGGATCAAACCATCAACGCCACCCAGGTCGATGAATACACCATAGTTGGTGATATTCTTAACGGTACCCTCGAGGATCTGGCCCTTCTCGAGCTTAGACATGATAACCTGCTTCTGAGCCTCCAACTCGGCCTCGATGAGTGCCTTGTGTGATACTACTACATTGCGGAACTCCTGGTTGATCTTAACAACCTTGAACTCCATTGTCTTGTCAACGTATACATCGTAGTCACGGATAGGCTTAACGTCGATCTGTGAACCGGGCAAGAATGCCTCGATGCCGAATACGTCAACGATCATACCGCCCTTAGTGCGGCACTTAACGTAACCCTTAATGATCTCGTCGTTGTTCAAAGCCTCGTTTACACGATCCCAAGACTTGAGCTGACGAGCCTTCTTGTGCGAGAGTGCCAAAGCACCGCTCTTGTCCTCAACTGACTCTACGTAAACCTCAACCTTGTCACCTACAGTCAGCTCGGGGTTGTAACGGAACTCAGTTGCCTGAATCATACCCTCGCTCTTGTAGCCGATGTTTACGGTTACCTCGCGCTTGTTGATCTCGCTAACGGTACCCTCTACAACCTCGCCTACAGCGATGTTTGACAAAGTCTGGTCATAAGCCTCAGTTACCTGCTCCTTTGACTGACCGCCATAAAGATCCAAATCATTCTCAAACGCGTTCCAATCGAAACCCTCGTTTGCTACATTGTTCAATACTTCCATCGTGGAAAAATTTGTGCGATACAATCGCTCGTTAAATGGTTAATAATAAATGTTTTATGCCTGCGCCCACGCCTAACGCGCGCGAAAGCGACGACAAAGATACTGCAAAAAATGTAAAAATCAACATTTTACGCAATCTTTTTATGTCTATGATGCAGACTTCCATGTGGCGTCTATCGGCTGACGGATTATTTATCCGAAATCAGCGAACGTATCAAGGCCTTCACCTCCTCGGCTTTTTGCGGGAATGTCCCCTCGACTGCGGTAAACCCATCGTACGATGACTTCGCATCGCTAAGCGAGGTCTTTGGTAATCCCATAGCCTCGTAAAAGATGTTTGTTCGGCGCATAAACTCCTCCTCAAACTCTTTATCGACGATGCCACGAACTCCTGCGGCAATCACCGTTTCGTAGAAGGGTTTGTAGTAGATAATTCCGTCGGCGATCTCTTGCCACAGCAGCTTGCCGTAAGCGGGATCGGCGTATGGCGTTGCGCCATAGGGGGTATCCTGAATATCCATTCCGAAGGGTTTGCATCCCAACATCTCAAATGCGGCATCCCATTTGCCATCTGCCACCAATGGCATACGTCGCCCATCGAAAAGACGATATTCGGCCCAATTCAACATCACGATTTTTACCCTCTGCTCGCCAAAAAGATTCTTCAACCAACGGCCTTGGCGAAGGTAATCTCGTTTCGCAAATGCGGCATTCGTGGCGTGGGGTTGATTGGTGATAATCAGCGCTTTGCGCTTGCCTTTTAGAGGACGCTGCTTGGCGTACATCTTGGCGAAGTTGGCTGCCATCGTCGAGTCGCGATAGTCGCAGGCGGGGCCATTGTATATATCAAGATACTCTTGGGCAGAATTTACATCCTCCCACGCAAAGTCGCAGTCGGTCAGTCCCAAAGTGATTTTTCGACGGCCGTCGCGGTTGATTTTATGTAATCCCTTGAGAAATTGCACACGATTGTACTTCTCCCATAGTGTGTAAAAGACCTCTCCCTTACGAAGATACGAGTAGAGCTCTTCGTTAAACTCGTCATCCGACAGCGAGTGATTTTTTATCAGGCGGTTCACATCGTCGGTTCGATTTACGCATCCCACCTCGGTATATACATATCCCACGCGTTCGATAAAGCGGGGATCGCCGAGAATATCCAGAATCAACTCATATTGCGTGGTGTCGCGGTGGTCGCGCTCGCCAATGACCACGATGTCGGACTGCTCGAATAGTCGGAAAATATAATCCACAGGCTCTGTGCCTCTTTGGGTGGCACTTGCGACAAAATCTTTCACATCATGAGTTTGTGCCGATGCGGATAAAATCGTAGCAACGGAGAGTAGAAATGTAAGAATTTTCATAGCATTCACAAAAATTAGGTAACAAAATTAATAAAAAAATTTTGCCGCTGAGGGTTGATTATGTTATTTATTGTTCGAGATTTAATATTTTTGTATCTTTGTTGGGTTGATGGCGTGGCCGATGGCGGCGGCGCCCCGAAAAAAGGAAAATTATAAAACGAAAATAGTATGAAGAAGAACTTTATTTCTATGATGGTTGCAGCTTTGGCTTTGAGTGCATGCTCAGGCTCGGCACCCGCTGGCGATGGCTTTAACGGCACACCGGGCGAGGTGAAACTCCTTACGCTTGATCCGGGTCACTTCCACGCTGCGCTGGTGCAGATGTATATGTACGACGAGGTCGATCCCACCGTTCATGTCTATGCCCCCGAGGGTGATGACGCGCAGATGCACCTTGACCGCGTGAAGATTTACAACGAGCGCTCGGAGCGCCCAACATCATGGAACGAGCAGTTATACACGGGCGAAGATTTTCTCGATAGGATGATCGCCGAGAAGAAAGGTAATGTGGTGGTTCTTGCTGGAAATAACGGCAAGAAGACGGGCTATGTGAAGGCTTCGATTGATGCTGGATATAACGTGCTCTCGGACAAGCCGATGGCTATCGATCAGGAGAGTTTTCGTATGTTGGAGCAGACGCTACTTGACGCACCTAAGAAGGGCTCGATGGTGTATGATATTATGACCGAGCGAGGAGAGATAAACAACGAGCTTCAGCGTGTGCTGGTGGCTATGCCCGAGCTCTTCGGAGAGATGGAGAAGGGTACGCCCGAGGAGCCTGCCATCACCAAGGAGAGCGTTCACCACTTCTTTAAGTATGTGTCGGGTCAGCCGCTGCGTCGCCCCGAGTGGTATTTCGACGTTAAACAGCAGGGTGAGGGTATCGTGGATGTGACCACCCACCTTGTCGATTTGGTGCAGTGTACCGTCATGCCCGAGCAGGAGATTGACTACGCAAAAGATATTGAGTTCACCTCGGCTCGTCGTTGGACAACTCCTATCCCCATTGATAAGTATCGCCTCGTAACGGGCAAGGATGAATATCCCGCCTTCTTGCAGGGCGACGTGAAGAATGATACG
>JAGBYV010000187.1 GCA_017628595.1 Alistipes sp. | reverse complement strand
TGGGAATCTCAATCATAGTATATGCACCCGGCTGCTGACGCAGTACAGCACGTGCACCTGCCACCAGGATCTGGCTTGTAAGGCCGGGGTTGTCGATGCTCATATTGAACTCAAAACGCTGGTTCTGCGTCTTGCCCGACACGCCCTTGCGGACCATATTCACGCCGTGACCCATATCTTTGAGTGCCTCGACGCTCTCCACCTGCATCACGTGAGTCTCATCGTGCACAAAGTATGCATCGTTCTTGATCGCATCGGCCACCTTAGCGAAGTCGTAACCCTCCTCCAGCTCGATATATACCATACGGCGGTGGATACCCGTACCTACGGGGATAGTCATCGACAGGGCTGCCTTCACACCCTCAATAGCCTTAACCGCTACCGTATGACCCATACTCATGCCAGGGCCGAAGTTGGTGTAGGTGATACCCTGCGGAGCGCATACCTCCATCAATGCACGCACAACAGAGTCGCTACCCGGATCCCAACCCGTAGAGATGAGTGCCGCAGCACCCGCCTCGCGAGCCACCACGTCCAAACGCGCACGCATATCAGCAATGCCGGTGTGAATATCGAAACTGTCAACCGTAGAGATACCCAGCTTAAGAGCCTGCACAGCGCTCTGCTCTACAAGACGCGAGGGTGTACAGAGAATAGCTACATCCACAGCCTCCAGCTCCTCCAGAGAGCTCACAACGGGATAAGCCGACTCACCAGCCGCAGCCAGCGATGATGCACGACGCACAATGCCCGCAATCTCAAAATCGGCAGCAGCCTCCAGGGCCTCCACCACATATTTACCTATGTTGCCGTAACCTACGACGGCTGCTCTGATCTTTTTCATAACTAACCTATATTATGTTTTTGCAAAGATAGCGGTTTTTGATAACCGCGGATAAAAAATATCAAAAAAATTATCTTTCGCCCACACTTACAGCCACAAAAAAGCCCCACCACATGGGTGAGGCCTTAGTCCTATAATATGTTTAGCGATTGGGCGTGTAGATCAACTTCTTGGTCTTGGGGTCACGCGAGAACTGCTTGAAGAAATCCCACATAACCTGCGCCGTAGGCATAAAGTTCCAGTGACCATAGTCCATCACCGCCACGATGCGAATCAGTGGCTTCTCACCCTTGTAGTGCTGGCCAATCTCCATACGGATGCCCTCACCCTTGTTGGTTACGACCGTCTGACGATCCTTCAGCGTAAAGCCAAATACGGCATCCTTCTCAAAGTCGAGATCCATCACTACATCCATGCCATTCATCTGCTGGTAGGTGTTCCATGCGTTGAGATAGCTGTTGTCCTTGTAGTTCTCGGGCGTAAAGTAAGGCACCACCATATCTGCCGTTCCCAATACAGAGCAATAGGCCATCTCCACAGCGCCACGCTTCTGCGTAGCCTCATCCCACATAGCATCGAAGTTAGAGAACAGACCGCGTGCACCCTTGAAAATTCCACCCGAGTGACCTCCCACGGCAGCAAAGAGATGCGACTTCTTGATTCCCAACGCTGTAGCCGTCATCGAACCGGCTGACAGACCTTCAGCATAGATGCGTGTAGGATCCAACTGCGGGTACTTTGCCAGGAGTTGATACAGCACCTGCTCCACGCCATCGTGACCCATTGCGCCATAGTTGCGGCTACCCTGCCACTCCATCTCCACCACGAAGAAACGCTCCTTGCCGGCCACCTGAATAAAGCCCGATGTCTCGGCCTGCGTGCGGGGATCGTTGGTATTGCCGTGCAGAAGCACCATCACGGGAACACTCTTTGCGGGCGCACCTTCCTTTAACTCCTCGGGCCAATACTCATACCATAGCCACGGCAGACCCTGACGCTGCTCGGTAATTACCACCTCGCGCTTGATACCCAGCGACTCCCAGTCGGTGAAAGGCTCCAGCTCTCCGGCACCATACTGGCCAAACTGCATACCCTCGTAGTGCGTATGCTTATAGTTATTGAAACG
>JAGBYV010000186.1 GCA_017628595.1 Alistipes sp. | reverse complement strand
ATTCGATAAATTGCAACGAGATTTTTATGCAATCGAAATATGCATTTTCGGGTAAAAATGCGCATTTATATGCAGAAAAATGCACGCTTTATGATAAAAATATTTGCATTATTAATAAATTTTAGTAATTTTGCGACAGAATTAATTAATAAAACTAATAATATATGAACACGACAGTTAAAGAGTATGTCGATCAGTTTATGGCCGACATCGTGGCAAAGAACCCCAACGAGCCCGAGTTCCATCAGGCCGTTCGTGAGGTTGTGGAGAGTGTAGCTCCCTATGTATTGGAGAATCCCCAGCTCATCAAGATGAAGGTGTTGGAGCGTATCGCCGAGCCCGAGCGTGTTATTATGTTCCGTGTACCTTGGGTAGCCGACAATGGCGAGATTATGATAAACAAAGGTTATCGTGTGCAGATGAACAGCGCGATTGGTCCCTATAAGGGCGGTATCCGTTTCCACGCCAGTGTTAACCTCAGTATTTTGAAGTTCCTCGCCTTCGAGCAGACCTTCAAGAATTCTCTTACAACATTGCCCATGGGTGGCGGTAAGGGTGGTTCGGATTTCAACCCCAAGGGTAAGTCTGATATGGAGATCATGCGCTTCTGCCAGAGTTTCATCACAGAGCTTTATCGCCACATTGGTCCCGACACCGACGTTCCCGCAGGTGATATTGGCGTAGGTGGTCGTGAGGTTGGCTACATGTTCGGTCAGTACAAGCGTTTGCAGAACGAGTTTACAGGTACATTCACAGGTAAGGGTATCACTTTCGGTGGCTCAATCAAGCGTCCCGAAGCTACGGGTTATGGTGCTTGCTACTTCGGTCAGGCCATGCTTGCTACCAAGGGCGATTCATATGCTGGTAAGGTGGTTGCAATCTCTGGTTCGGGTAATGTTGCTCAGTTCGCAGCCGAGAAGGCTCTCTCGCTCGGAGCAAAGGTTGTTACCATGTCTGACTCAAACGGTTATATCTACGATCCCGATGGTATCGACGAGGATAAGTTGCAGTATATCTTCGAGCTCAAGAATATGCTTCGTGGCCGTATCCGCGAGTATGTGAACAAGTATCCTACAGCTCAGTACTTCGAGGGCGAGCGTCCCTGGGGCGTGAAGTGCGATATCGCTATGCCTTGTGCTACGCAGAATGAGCTCAATGGCGAGCAGGCTGCTCAGCTGGTTGCAAATGGCTGTATGTGCGTTGTTGAGGGTGCCAACATGCCCTCTACTCCCGAGGCTATCGAGTGCTTCCAGAAGGCTAAGATCCTCTACTCTCCCGGTAAGGCTTCAAATGCTGGTGGCGTAGCTACCTCAGGCCTCGAGATGACGCAGAACTCTATGCGTCTGAAGTGGAGCGGCGAGGAGGTTGATGCCAAGTTGCAGGAGATTATGAAGAAGATTCACGCCGTGTGTGTGCAGTACGGGACCGAGGATGATGGCTACGTGAACTACGTGAAGGGTGCCAACATCGCTGGTTTCATGACCGTTGCGGAGGCTATGCTTGCGCAGGGTATCGTATAGTAAATAAGCAGGTTAGGTTAAATATATAGGACGTAAGTATTTGGGTCGGCGCTCTTGCTTTGGCGCCGTAGGAATGGGATTGCTGATGGTTATAGGCAGTCCCATTTTTTTGTTGTTCCCCAAATAAATACTATCTTTGAAAGATAAAACTTCCTTGACTATGAAGCAGAGTTGGAAACCTGGAACAATGATATATCCTCTGCCGGCCGTGCTGGTGAGTTGTGGCGATGGCGACGAGCAGAATCTCTTTACTGTGGCGTGGACGGGTACGGTGTGCACCAATCCGCCGATGTGTTACATCTCGGTGCGTCCGGAGCGCCATTCTTACGATATTATCAAGCGCACGGGCGAGTTTGTAATCAATCTCACTACCTCTTCGCTTGCTCGCGCAACCGACTGGTGTGGAGTGCGTTCGGGTAGGGACTATGATAAGTTTACGGAGATGGGCTTGACGCCCATTCCATCGGCCGTAGTTAAGGCTCCTGCCGTGGAGGAGTCGCCCATATCCATCGAGTGCCGTGTGCGTCAGATTATCCCCCTGGGTTCGCACGATATGTTCTTGGCCGATGTGGTGAATGTGCTCGTTGACGAGGAGTGGATAAACCCCGAGACAGGGCGCCTGGAGTTGGAGCGCGCCGAGCCCATAGTCTATTCACACGGTGAGTATTATTCGCTGGGTAAGATGTTAGGCCACTTCGGATGGTCGGTGCGCAAGAAACCCCGCAAGAGCAAAAAGCGTTAGAGCATAGGGTGTTGAGAGATGTATAATATGGAGTAAATGTTTGGCTGGGCACTATTTTTTTGCTATATTTGTAGCAATATATGTCATTATGGGCCGTTTTATCGGTGAAAATCTCCTGCCGTTTTGTGGGTGTGGGGATCTATTTTAATGAGTATTAGATAATTAGCATGCTATAAAATATGAAAAAAATCTCATTCCTTATCTTTGCACTGTTTGCACTAAGCGGTGCTGCCATGGCGCAAAGCCAGCAGGAGTTGCTGGAGGCTTATCGTAATGGTACACTTTCGCAGGCACAGATCAGCAAGGCACAGCAGAATGGTGCCAATGTACGTCGCACGCGTCAGGCAACTGCAACGGCAACTACTGCACAGTCTCAGCAGGCTACTGCACAGGCGCATGATTGGCAGAATGGCTACTACATCAATGGCCGTTATGTTCCGGGTATTCAGTACACTTTGGGTGCGGATGGTACTTTCCGCTTCAATGCCAACGATCCCCGTTATAAGATTCTTACACGTCAGGCGCGTGACTTTGATCCTCGACGTGGTAGTAGCGAAGTCGCAACAGAGCAGTCACAGCGCGACTCGTTGCTTCTTCTGATGCCCGAGTTAAGAGACATGCTGGAGCAGAATCCCACAAGTCAGCGTGTTTTCGGTCAGGATATGTTCAATAACTCACAGATGACCTTCGAGCCCAATCTGAATATCGCAACCCCCGAGAATTATGTGTTGGGTTCGGGCGATGAGGTGATTGTGGATGTGTGGGGCAACTCACAGATGACTCACCAGGCGGTGGTTACCCCCGATGGTCGCGTTGTAATTCCCGATGTAGGTCCCGTGGCGGTTGCTGGCCTTACAATATCAGAGGCGAAGATCCGCGTGCGTAACGCCTTGGGTGCTATCTATGAGGGCTTGTATGACGGTACGGTGCAGATGAGCCTTACGCTGAGCGGTATCCGCAGTATCCAGGTAAATGTTATGGGTGAGGTCGGTGTTGCTGGTACATATACACTTCCTTCTCTGGCGACACTCTTCCATGCTCTCTATGTAGCTGGTGGTGTAAACGAGATAGGTACGTTAAGAAATATCAAACTCTACCGAGGAGGTAAACTCTTCTCTGAGGTGGATGTGTACGATTATATCCTCAATGGAAAGAGCGAGGGTGACATTGCTTTGCGTGATGGCGACCTTATCTCGGTATCGGCTTATGGCAAGTTGGTAGAGGTGTCGGGCGAGGTTAAGCGACCCATGTTCTATGAGTTACGCTCGAACGAGACCGTTGCCGACCTTATCGCTTATGCTGGCGAGTTTACCAGCGAGGCTAACAAAAATATGGTCAGCGTGACACGTCGTCAGGGTGGTCAGTATAAGTCGTTTACCATTGACGGCAAGGAGCTCGACAAATTTGCGCTGGAGGATGGTGACGTTGTGTCGGTTGCAGGTAGCATCAATCGCCATGAGAATCGTGTTGAGGTGATGGGTGCCGTATATCGCGAGGGTTATTACGCAATTGACGATAATGTGAAGACCGTAAAGCAGCTTATTGCCCGTGCCGATGGTCTGCGTGATGATGCCTTTATGTCGCGTGCAGTTTTATATCGCGAGAAGCCCGACTGGACTATGGAGGCCAAGGCTATCGATCTGGCCGGTTTGATGGCTGGTCGTGTGGCAGATATACAGTTGCGTGCCAACGACTTGCTCGTTGTAGCATCGGTGAAGGAGATGCAGCAGGAGTATACCGTGACGGTTTTGGGAGCTGTGGCACGTCCTGATACTTACCCCTATGCCGAGAAGATGACAATCGAGGATCTTGTCATCGCTTCGGGAGGTCTGTTGGAGTCGGCATCTACGGCTAATGTAACTGTAACACGTCGTATCAAGGATCCCAAGAGCATGCAGATCAGCGAGACCTTGTTTGAGACTTTTACCGTAGATATCGATAACGATCTCTCTGTCAATGGATCCAATTTCGAGTTGCAGCCCTTTGATCAGGTATATGTGCGAAATTCACCCGTATACATTACTCAGAGCAGTGTAACGGTGCAGGGTGAGGTCGCTTTTGCCGGTAACTATCCCCTGGCACGTCGTAATATGCGTCTTTCGGAGGTTATCGCAGCGGCAGGAGGTGCTAACCCGGGAGCATTTGTTGAGGGCGCATACCTGTTGCGCCGTATGACTGTTGAGGAGCGTCAGCAGAGTGAGTCTCTGCAGGAGATGATTGATAAGCAGTCAGGCTCGGAGCGCGATTCTCTCAGTATGGCAGGTGTAGAGTTGCAGGAT
>JAGBYV010000185.1 GCA_017628595.1 Alistipes sp. | reverse complement strand
TCGCTCACTATTTCGCTGGCAGCCAAATGGTCAGCGAAAAATGAATTACCTTTCGTTAAATCAACACTTTAGCACTCGGAATCGCATCAAAAATTCTCACGAAAATCGAAAAAAACTTTTTGAAAACTTTTCTGTTTTCTTTACAAAACTGCTAAAAAACTTCTCAAAAATTCTGCAAAAACGCAACAAAAATCACCCCTTTACCCTACACTATATATACGATCCGAGAGAAGGATTTGTTTCAGTTTTCAAGTAAAATAATTGAATAAAAATTCAATTTCTTAATACTCTCTTGCGCCAAAAATTGTCGAGCCCACACGCACCTGGGTAGAACCATACTCCACAGCGATAGGGTAGTCGTCCGACATTCCCATCGACAGGGTGTCGAACTCATCGCCGAAATACTCCTCAAGCTCCGCCTTGCAAGCTGCCAATCGCTCGAAGTCACGACGCACCACCGACTCATCGTCGGTGAGTGTAGCCATACCCATAACGCCCCTGATGCGGATATTGGGCAAAGCCTTGAAACCACCTCCACGCACAAAGCCCAAGAGATCGTCCCACGCCCAGCCCGACTTACTCTCCTCGTCCGTGATGTGAATCTCCAACAGGCAATCAATCACGCGATTACACTTCTCGGCCTGACGCTGCACTTCAAGTGCAAGACGCTCGCTGTCGAGCGACTCGATAAGCGATATGAAGGGGGCAATATACTTCACTTTATTGGTTTGCAGGTGGCCGATCATATGCCACTCAATATCTTTGGGCAGAGCCTCATACTTAAGCTGCAACTCCTGCACACGGCTCTCGCCAAAGGCTCGCTGACCAGCATCGTAGGCCTCCATTATAGCCTCGGCAGGATGGAACTTCGACACCGCCAATAGACTCACGCCCGAGGGCAGCGACAAGCGCAGACGCTCTATTTGATTTGCGATAGACATAAACAAATGGTTTTATTTGGTAAATATACGCATTTTTTCGGATTTTACACCTAATTTTCGTACCTTTGGCTTTTGGAAACTAATAACCAAAACATAATTACAATGAAAAAACTTTTCTCTACGCTTATGCTCGCCGTGGCGGCTATGACTACGCCTGCCCTGGCCTGCACAAACTTTATCATTACGCGCGGTGCTTCGACCGATGGCTCGGTGATGGTGACCTATGCGGCCGATTCGCACGCATTGTATGGTGCACTCTACAAGCACAACCCCGCAGCGAAGTACAACCCCATGCTCGCCGTATATGAGTGGGATTCAGGCAAGTACCTGGGCGACATTCCCGAGGCGCAGAAGACCTACGGCACAGTGGGCAATATGAACGAGCACTCGGTAATCATCACCGAGACCACCTTTGGCGGCCGCTCGGAGTTGCGCAACCCGTCGGGTCTTATCGACTACGGTTCACTCATCTACATCACCCTGCAGCGTGCCACAACGGCTCGCGAGGCCATCGACATCATCGTTGATCTGGCCAACACCTACGGCTACTACTCAAGTGGCGAGAGCTTCTCTATCGCCGACGAGAACGAGGCGTGGATTATGGAGCTTATCGGCAAGGGTAAGGACAAGAAGGGTATCGTATGGGTAGCACGTCGCGTGCCCGATGGTTACATCAGCGCACACGCCAACCAGGCTCGTATCACCACATTCCCCTTGAACGACAAGGAGAACTGCCTCTACGCTGAGGATGTTATCTCGCTGGCTCGCGAGAAGGGTTACTTCTCAGGCAAGGACGAGGAGTTCTCATTCGCTGGCGCATATGCTCCGCTGGATTTCAGCGCATTGCGTGGTTGCGAGGCTCGCGTATGGTCATTCTTCCGTATGTTCGCCGAGGGTATGGACAAGTATGAGGACTACGCCATGGGCTACAACCCCCACAATCCTATGCCCCTGTGGGTGAAGCCTACCAACAAGATCTCGCCCAAGCAGGTGTTCGACGCTATGCGCGACCACTACGAGGGCACAAAGATGGATATGACTACCGACATCGGTGCTGGCGGTCACGGTCTGCCTTACCGCTGGCGTCCCATGAACTTCGAGGTTGATGGCAAGACATACGTAAACGAGCGCGCTATCGCTACACAGCAGACAGCCTTCTGGCTCTGCGGTCAGGCTCGCAAGGACAAGGTGGGTATCCTCTGGTTCGGTATGGACGATGCCGCTACATCGTGCCTTACTCCCATCTACTGCAACACCACCGCAGTTCCCGCAACGATGGCCGAGGGTAACGGCTCTATGCTCGACTACTCTGACTCATCGGCATTCTGGATCTTCAACCGCGTGACCAACTTTGCATACGTTCGCTACGACCTTATGTCGAAGGATATCCGCAAGGTGGTTGACCACTGGGAGAACGCCAAGCTCAAGGAGGTGGAGGCCATCGACGCTCAGTTGGCAGGTCTGTCGGAGAAGGCTCTGAAGAAGCAGACAACAGAGTATAGCCTCGCAACGGCACAGAATCTCTTCGATGCGTGGACACGTCTGGACAAGTATTTGCTGTTGAAGTACATCGACGGTAATGTAAAGAGCGAGAACGCCGACGTATTGAGCTATGTTATCGAGGGCAAGACTTCACACGAGCACTTCCTCGACAATGGCAACGGCCGCAAGATTCCTGGCAAGATTCAGCAGCCGGGCTACAGCGAGAAGTGGAAGCGTGCCGTAGCTGCCGACAATGGAGCTATATTGTATGCTCGATAAACAACTAAATCCTTGAATGGAAATGAAAAGAATTTTATCTATCACTGCATTACTCTTTGCGACTATACTTAACCTCAACGCGCAGACCTCCTTCCCCCGTAGCGAGAAGGAGGATGTGCAGGGGTATATGAGCAAAGCCTATTGGGCTCTATGGAACGAGGAGGAGCAGGCTCGTATCGATGCCGACATCGAGCGTTACCGAAAGTCCGATGCAGAGATTACTCTACCCAACATAGCAAAGAACTCCGATGTTAAGATTGAGCAGATATCGCATCACTTCATCTTCGGTGCTCACATCTTCAACTACAACCAACTTGGCAAAAAGGAGTACAACGACCGCTATAAGGAGTTATACGGCACGCTCTTTAACTCGGCCACCATACCTTTCTATTGGCGCGAGTTCGAGACCGAGCCCAACCGTTTGCGCTTTGCCACCGAGTATTGGGATACCGAGGAGTATTGGAACAACTGCCCCGATCCATACGACCAGCCTCACTGGCGTCGCCCCTCAACCGACCAATTGGTGGAGTTCTGCCAGCAGAAGGGTATCCGCCCGCACGGTCACGTGCTGGTGTGGGGCAATAGAAAGTGGCACCACCCCGAGTGGATGCTTGAAACGATGACTCCCGCAGAGCGTGAGGCCTATGCCAAGTTCTTCCCCAATGAGCCCAACCGTTTCCGCGACGAGGATGCCATGACCGAGGAGTATAAAAACCTCTCAGCCGATGAGGTCGGCAATATCTTTAAGCACTATGCCGACACGCTGACATATGTGTATGACCAGCGAATCCGTCGCATCGCCGAACACTATAAGTCGGCCGTTAAGAGTTGGGATGTGGTAAACGAGAGTGCCGTAGATTATGAGAGAGGCAACCTTATCGAAAACCACACCATCAGCAAGACACGCTACGGTCTTATGCACGGCGACATGGATTACAAGGCGTTGCAGAGTGCTAAGAAGTACTTCCCCGCAGAGGTGAAACTCAACATCAACGACTACCAACTCACCGATGGCTATAAGCAGCAGATTGCACGTCTTATCGAGCGTGACTGCAAGATTGACATCGTAGGTCTTCAAATGCATCTGTTCAATCCTCAATCGTGTGTCGATATTGCCAACGGAGCCAACATACAGACTCCACAGGGTGTTCGCAAGATGATTGAGAACTTCAAGGAGTTGAAGTTACCTCTTCACCTGAGCGAGATCACCATCACATCGCCAAGCGCCGACGACAAGGGTTACATGATTCAGGCTATCATCACGCAGAATCTCTACCGTCTGTGGTTCAGCATGGAGTATATGATGGGTATTACGTGGTGGAACGTAGTGGATAACTGCGGTGCGAAGGGTGAGCCTTCGACATCGGGCCTATTCTTCCGCGACATGCGCGAGAAGCCCGTCTATCACGCCATGAACAACCTCATAAACAACGAGTGGACCACACGCCTTACAATCAAAGCCGACAAGCAGGGCAAGGTCTCATTCCGAGGTTTCAAGGGCAACTACCGCATCACTTGGACCGACAAAAAGGGCAACGAGCAAACAATGGAATACTATTTGGAATAAAAATATTTTGATATGAAATACGATATTATAGTTATAGGTAGCGGACCTGGCGGCTATGTGGCCGCCATCCGTGCCTCACAACTCGGCAAGAAGGTTGCCATCGTTGAGAAGGCCGAATTGGGTGGCGTATGCCTCAACTGGGGTTGCATCCCAACCAAAGCCCTCTTGAAGAGCGCGCAGGTGTTCACCTACTGCAAGAATGCAGCACACTATGGCGTAGCCGTAGAGGGTGAGGTGAAGCCCGACTTCGAGAAGATTGTCGCTCGCTCGCGCACCGTTGCCGAGACCATGAGCAAGGGTGTAGCCTTTCTTATGAAGAAGAACAATATCGACATCCTCGCGGGCTGGGGTCGCCTCGCGGGCGAGGGTAAGGTCGATGT
>JAGBYV010000184.1 GCA_017628595.1 Alistipes sp. | reverse complement strand
GATTCAGAAGAAGACAACCGGTTTCTATTTCTTGGTAGAGTTCACCGGCGAGGGCTCGTTGATCAACACCCTCGAAACACAGTATCGTCGCGATGAGCGAATCATTCGTTTCTTAACTTTCAAGCAGGACAAGTTCGCTGTAGAGTATTCTGCAAAGCGTCGTGCAAAGCTTGCTAACAAATCACAGGAGGAGTAAACTATGGCACAGGAGAATGTAAAGGGCGGTGAGATTCGCTATTTGAATCCCGTATCAGTAGACGTAAAGAAGAAGAAGTACTGCCGCTTCAAGAAGCTCGGCATCAAGTACGTAGACTACAAGGACGGTGAGTACCTCAAGAAGTTCCTCAACGAGCAGGGTAAGTTGCTGCCCCGTCGTTTGACCGGTACTTCACAGAAGTTCCAGAAGAAGGTGGCTCAGGCTGTTAAGCGTGCTCGTCACTTGGCTATTCTGCCGTTCGTAACCGATTGTATGAAATAATTAAGAGGAGGAGAGCAATATGGAAGTTATTCTTATCAAAGACGTAGAGAACTTGGGCTACACCAACGACATCGTAAACGTTAAGCCCGGTTACGCAAACAATTACTTGATTCCTCAGGGTTTCGCTAAGGCTGCTACCGCATCTGCAAAGAAGGTATTGGCTGAGAACCTTCGCCAGCGTGCTCACAAGGACGCTAAGATCCTTGCTGACGCTCAGGCATTGGCTGAGAAGATTGCTAACTTGCCTTTGGTTATCACCGTTAAGGCTGAGGAGGGTAAGATCTTCGGTGCTGTAACTTCAGCTGACGTTGCTGAGGCTTTGGCTGCTAAGGAGGTTGTGGTTGACCGCAAGGCTATCACCGTTGAGTCTATCAAGACCGTTGGTGAGTACACCGCTGAGGTTAAGCTCCACCGCGAGGTTAAGGCTACAGTTGCTTTGTCAGTAGTTGCTGCTGAGTAATTTTGCGACAAACTCCCTCGGGGAGAACAGATAAGCAGACATCGTTTTGGGTGTCTGCTTTTTTTTGTGCTTGCGTTGGTCCTCTTTTGCGTGGGTGAGTGGGTAAAATCGTAACCCTAATTTTGAATTTTGAATTTATAAACTGTATCTTTGTAAAAATATTATTTCCTATGAGCGATAAAAAACGTACCGAGATAGCCGAGTTGGGTGAGTTCGGCCTCATTGATACCCTTACACGCAATGCCACCACCGCAAACAAGCGCACCATCAAGGGCGTGGGTGACGATGCCGCTGTGATTGCAGCAGGACGCGATGATGCGATGCTCGTCTCTACCGACACCCTGCTCGAGGGCATCGACTTCGACCTGACGTACTTCCCGCTCAAGCACCTCGGTTACAAGGCCGTAGTGGTGGGTGTGAGCGACATCCTTGCGATGAATGCCCTGCCCGAGCAGATTATGATCTCGATTGGTGTATCGGCCAAGTTGCCCGTTGAGGCGTTGCAGGATCTGTATGAGGGTATAGATTTTGCGTGCAAGGAGCTGGGCGTGGATCTGGTCGGAGGCGACACGACGGCTTCGATGACGGGCCTTGTGATCAACATCACCACCATAGGCCGTGCCAAGCGCAAGTCTATCAGCTATCGTTCGGGTGCGCAGTTCAACGATCTGATCTGTCTGACGGGTAACCTCGGCGCAGCATATATGGGCTTGCAGTTGCTCGAGCGTGAGAAGCGCGTGCTGCGTGATGTAGAGAATCCCGAACCGCAGTTTGCAGGTTATGAGTATCTGTTACAGCAGTATCTCAAGCCCCGCGCACGTAAGGATATCGTGGAGGCGCTGGCCGAGGAGAAGATAGTCCCCACGTCGATGATCGACATCTCGGATGGTTTGGCCAGCGAGGTGTTGCAGATTTGCAAGGCGTCGAAGTGTGGCGCACGCATCTATCTTGATCGCATACCCATCGCCAAGCAGACATCGGCTCTGGCCGAGGAGATGCACGCTGACCCCGTGGTGGCGGCACTGAATGGCGGTAGCGACTATGAGTTGCTCTTCACCGTACCCCTGGCTATGCAGGAGCAGGTGATGCGTCTGGGGTTGGTAGATGTTATTGGTCACATCACACGCGAATCGACAGGTGCCTATCTGGTTACGCCCGATGGCAACGACATCCGTCTGCGTGCACAAGGTTTTAAGGAGTAGCGATGAAACGATTAAAAAAAATACTTGTAGTGCTGGGGTCAATCCTTATATTTATAGGGATGGTCTTTGCAGCATATTACTATTGGGAGTATGTGAATACATTATACTAAAAAAGGTGGCATGTGCCACCTTTTTTATTGCTTGAAATATAGCTTCGACTCACGTCCGTTATTCTTAAATATCAGTACGCGGCGACTCTCCGTATTGCTATCGCTCTCCTTGTCTAACGTAGCCACTATACTGAAACGTCTTGCACGACGCTCGGGTAGCGGCGCATCCTTATCTTTCTTGCGTGCCTCATTGTAGGCACTCCAGTCGGGCGGTAGCGATAGTGTGCCGTAGAGTACGATTTCATCTTCGGTCCCCGTGATCTGCCACCGCTCAAACTGCATCACCTGATCAGGCAGATTGTGAGCTATGCGGCCGTGCGGTTGCAGCTCTATATCAATCTCCAGCTGGGCGCCCTTATCCGTAGCCCAGCGGCCCAGTGCCTCGGGATAGGTCTTATCGGCCGTCACGCGCTCCGCCAATGGTTGCGACCCATCCTCGGTGGGCAGATAGATAACCTCCACCACATTGCCCTCTACGAGTGCTCCTCCCTCGCGCAGGGTAGTCTCTTCCAGCTTGAAAGTCATCGGAGGTATGGTATCTCCTATGATTGTAAAGCTTTGCTCGGTGGCGTCGGTGGCGATGTAACCCGCAACGATGCGAGGCTCCACCACCTCACGGCACGAGATGAGCGTGAGCAGTAAAAGGGTGTATGTTGCTATACGTTGAAGCATCGAAATGAAATTTACTACCGGCAAAGTTAAGAAATTTCGGCGAAAATGCCATAATGCATGGGCCAAGTCGCAAATAGTTTCTTCGTGGGGTGGTTTTTCGAATAATTTTCGTAACTTTGACCCTCGGAAATAACTAATTAAATCACAATACTATGTTGAATATTATCTTGTTTGGTGCGCCGGGTTGCGGCAAGGGTACGCAGGCAGCACGTATTAAGGAGAAGTACAATATCAACCACATCTCAACCGGTGATGTTATCCGTGGCGAGATCTCTCGTGGTACTGAGCTCGGTAAGAGCATGCAGAGCTACATCGAGTCAGGTGCTTTGGCTCCCGATTCAATCGTTATCGGCATGATCCGCAACTATATGGCTGAGCACAAGGATGCCGTAGGTAACATCTTCGACGGTTTCCCCCGCACTACAGCACAGGCTGAGGAGTTCGATCGTATCCTGGCAGAGGATGGCTTGAGCGTAAACGTAATGGTATATATGGATGTTCCCGAGGAGGAGCTCGT